>JAUIEL010000204.1 GCA_030428825.1 bacterium | reverse complement strand
CGTCCCCCCGACCGGTCTCCCGGGCGTCGGCGTTCCCCCCTGGAGGAGTCATGTCGTTCCACCCCGTCTCGCTCGCCCCCGCGGCGCGCTCGCTCCCGCTCGTCCTCGCCCTCGCGGCCACGGCCGCCGCCGCTCCGATCGACCCCGCCGCGACCTCGGTCGACGGCGCGCTCTCGCCGGAGCGCGTGATGCTCGCCGCTCCCCGCCCGGTCGCCCGCACCGCGTCGGTCGCTCCGGCCGGGTACCTCACGGTCGCGGCCGGCAGCGGGTTCGTCTCCGTCGACGACGCCCCGGACGGCGACCTCCCGCGCGACCTCGCGTTCCTCCCCGACGGCTCGGCGGCGGTGATCGCCAATCGCGACACCGACACGCTCACGTTCTTCGACGTCGCGTCGAAGACGGTCACGGCCGCGGTCACGGTCGGCGACTTCCCGGTCGACGTCGCGGTGACGCCGAACGGGCAGTACGCCCTCGTCCCCTGCGTCTTCTCCGACGCGGTGTTCGTGGTCGACGTGGCGACGAAGACGGTGGCCGCGCAGGTCCCGGTGACCGGGACGCAGCCGTTCCGGGTCGAGGTGACCGCGGACGGCGCGCTCGCGGTCGTCGGCGTCATCAACGACGGCGTCGCCTCCGCGCTGAGCGTCATCGACCTCTCGACGCTGACCGAGGTCCGCTCGATCCCGAGCGCCCCGCAGGGCGTCCTCGGCTTCTTCGCGACGCCGGAGTCCGGGACGTCCGGGAACCTCTTCACGCAGTTCGCGCTCTCGCCGGACTCGCGGACGGTCGTCCTCCCGGACCGGACCTCGGCGACGGTCTTCCTGTACGACGCGATCGTCGGGGCGCAGACCGCGGCGGTCTCGACGGCGGCCTCCCCGACCTCGGTCGACGTCGCCGCGGACGGGACGATCGCGGTCGTCGGCCACGAGGGGACGGCGCAGACGGTGTCGGTCGTGGACGTGCCGAACCGCGTCCTGCAGAGCGCGTTCGTCGTCGGGTCGAACCTGGTGAACCAGGTGATCCGCGTGACGCCGAACAAGAGCCACGCGCTCGCGGCGATCCAGAACAACCTGATCTTCGTCGACCTCGCGACCGGCGCGGTGGCGACGACGATCTCGACCGGCACCGTCGGGGACATCGAGTTCACGTTCGACGGCGCCTTCGCCTTCGTGTCGAACTTCAACGCGCGGGTGATCGACGTCGCGAGCCGGACGCTCGTGAAGACGATCCCGTTCGCGGCGTGCGTCGAGGCCGCGGCGAGCCCGACCGAGCGGCGCGTGGTGGCGCTGAACAACCGGTTCCGCGAGGACGTCCTGCTGTTCGACGTGAACGGCGCGGCGGCGTTCGCGGAGGGGTTCCACTCCAGCGGGCCGGCCGAGGAGGGGGACGCGCCGCGGACGCTCGCGATGGCGCCGGACGGGCGCCGCGTGCTGGCGGCGAACAACGTGTCGCGCAACGGGGCGATCGTCGATCTCGACGGCCGGAGCACCGTGGCGTGGCCGGCGGCGGGGGACCGTCCGCTCGGCGTCGCGGTCAGCCCGGACGGCACGACGGGGGTCATCGCCAACGGCGACGACGACACGGTCACGATCGTCGACATGGCGACCGGGCAGAGCGTCGCGCAGCTCGCGGTGCCGACGCGTCCGGCCGAGGTCCTGATCTCGCCCGACTCGCAGTGGGCGTACGTGACGACGATCGCGGGGCAGGACCGCCTGCACTTCATCCAGCTCGCCGGCGCGGCGAGCCAGGTCGTCTCGTCGCTGGTGACCGGCCAGATGGGGTCGGTGATCTACACGTACAACGTGCTGAGCGGTATGGCGCTCTCGGCGGACGGCTCGGTGCTCGTGGTCTGCATCAGCTTCGACGACCAGCTGATGGTCGTCGACACGGCGACGCGGACCGAGATCAACCGGCTCTCGACCGGCGACTTCCCGATCCGGGCCGCGTTCGGACCGTTCGGGAACTGCTACGTCGCGAACGCGTTCGGCGACTCGGTCGACGTCTTCCACGTCACCACCGCGTCGCAGCTCCTCGTCACGAACGTCGGCCCGGTGGAGTTCCCGCTGAACCTCGACGTCGCGGACGGCGGAAACTCGGTCTTCGTCGGGAGCTTCGACTTCAACAACCCGCGCCTCGCCGTCCTCGACGTGGCGGGCGGGCTGACGCTGAGCGGCAGCGTCCCGCTCCCCTCGCGGCCGCGCGCGTCGCACTACTCTCCGCTGAGCGACACCCTGTACGTCGCCTGCACCGAGGGGGAGCTGGTGCGGGTCGCCGCGAACGGCGCGGCGTCGAGCGTGATCGATCAGGCGCCTCTCACCGGGTCGCCGGCGGACCTCGCGTTCAGCGAGTTCCGGCGGGCGGCGGTCGTCGCGCAGCCCGGCGCCGTCGACGGCGTCGACGTGGTCGTGTACGCCGACGAGTGCCCCGGGACGATCCAGTCGTTCGGGTCCGGCTGCCCCGGCGCCGGCGGCTTCACGCCGGCGCTCGCGCTCGACGGCTGCGCGCGGGACGGGGCGACCCTCTCGCTCGAGGTCTCGGACGCCCTCGGCGGGACGCTCGGCCTGCTCGCGCTCGGCGCGAACCAGGCGGCGCTGCCGATGGACGGGGGATGCACGCTGAACGTCCAGCCGCTCCTGATCACGGCGACGCTCCCGGTTCCCGGGGCGGGCGCCGGCGGCGGGGCGTTCCAGTTCCCCGGCACCCTCCCCGCGGGGACGACCGGGTTCGGCGTGACCCTGCAGTTCTTCCAGGCCGACCCGAGCACTCCCCAGGGGTTCGCGAACTCGAACGGTGTCGAGCTGATCCTCCCTTGAGGGGCGGGGTCGTCGAGAGAGCGGACCGGTTCGGGAGGATCGGGCGTTGAACATGCTCGAGGTCGGCCTCGGTGCCGTCGCCGCGGCGGCCGCGCTCGTGGCGTACCGGGCCCGGCGGTCCCGGTCCGCCGAACGGGCGCGGGGGGACCGGCTGGCGGCCGAGCTGCGGCGCGTCTCCGCGGAGGCGGACTCCGCCGTCGAGGCGAGCCGCGATCGTTTCGAGGATCTCGCTCGCGCCGCGCCGGTCGGGTTCGTCGAGGCGGACGCGGACGGGAACGTCGTCTACCTCAGCGAGCGGGCGTCGGCGCTCCTCGGGGTCGACCGCGCGTCCGCGCGGGGTGTCGGGTGGATCGAGGCGGTCCACCCGGACGACCGCGAACACGTCCGCGCGGCGTGGCGCCGGACCGCGACGGAGGGGCGCGACTTCGCCGAGCCGTTCCGGTGCCGAGATGGCGAGGCGACGCGGTGGATCCTCGCGCAGGCGGTCGCCCTGACCGAGCCGACCGGCGCGGTCGCGCGCATCGTCGGAACGCTGTCGGACGTCTCCGAGCAGCGACGGCTCGAGGACCGCGTCCGGGAGACGCAGCGGATCGAGAGCCTCGCCCTCCTCGCCGGGGGCGTGGCGCACGACTTCAACAACCTCCTCCACGGGATCTCCGGGCAGGCGGACGTGGTGAGGGCGAGGCTCCCCGAGGACTCCCCGCTCCGCGAGCTGGTCGAACAGATCGAGGTCGCGGCGCTGCGCGGTTCGGACCTGGCGAAGAAGATGCTCAGCTACGCCGGGAAGGGCGTGGTGTCGGTCGAGGAGGTCGACGTCCGCGAGCTGGCCGACGAGATGGTGCGGCTGCTCCGCGTGCGCGCGCCGGGCCTCCGGGCCGAGCACGGGACCGATCGGCTCCCGCCGGTGGAGGCCGACCCGGTCCAGCTGCGGCAGATCGCGTTGAACCTCGTCGTGAACGCCTCGGAGTCGTACGCGAACGGGGCCGGAGAGGTGATCCTTCGGACCGACGTCCGGACCTGGCCGGGCGAAGCGGCGGGGCGGATCGACGTCGTCGCGCCGTCGCACGAAGGGGAGTTCGTCGTGATCGAGGTCGAGGACCGGGGCGCCGGGATGGATCCGGGGTCGGTCACCGCGGCGTTCGATCCGTTCTTCACCACGAAGGCGAACGGTCGGGGGCTCGGCCTCGCCGTCGTGCTCGGCGTGGTGCGGCGGCACGGCGGCGGGCTGACCGTCAGGACGGCGATCGGGGAGGGGACCACGACGACGGTCTTCCTGCCGCCGCTGCGGGCGGGGGAGTGACCTCGGCCGAGTGCGTCAGCGGAGCGAGCGGGCGACGCGGAACCCGAGGCCGGGGCCGGTCCGGAGCGGCTCGGCGGAGAGCCGCTCGCAGACGCGTTGGCGGCGAGGGGAGAGGTCGTACGAGCCGCCCCGGACCACGAACTGCGTCGTGCCGAGTTCGTGGATCCGGTCGGTCACGACGCCGGGGACTCCCCGCGGATCGTAGACCGGGCCGAGGCACCACTCGAACACCCCGCCGATCGTGTCGAACAGGCCGTGGTCGTTCGGAGGCGCCGTGCGGACGCGACGGAGACGGCCGCCGGAGGCGCGGCAGGTCGCGAAGGCGCCGAGCAGGCGGTCGTCGTACCCGAACCACCGCGGCCCCGGAGTGCCGCCGCGCGCCGCGTACTCCCACTCGGCCTCGGTCGGGAGCCGGTAGCCGCGCCGGTCGAGGATGTCGTCCGGCAGTTCGAGGTTCGTCAGGAGCGCCGCCTCGTCGTCCACGAAGCGCGCCAGTTCGTCGAGGGACGGGAAGCACATCTCCTCCTCGGGGATCCCCTCCCGGTCGCTCAACCACCGGCAGTACGCGATCGCCTGCAGCCAGTCGACGCGCTCCGCCGGGTGGTCGGCGTCGCCCCGGACGCCGCGGTCGAACTCGGGCCGCTCGGCGTAGAAGCGGCCGAGCTGACCGAACGTCGTCTCGCAGTCCGCGATCTCGAACGCCCCCCGGAGCCGGACGAGGTGCGGTTCCTCCCCCTCGCCGTAGTACGGGTCGACCCGATTCGACCCCATGAGGAACGGTCCGTCCGGCCGGAGCGCGACCATGCGGTGGCCGTTCGGCGCGTCCGCTCCGGCGTCGGCGGGGAGCTCCGGACCGGCCCCGGACGCGGCCAGCGCCCAGCCGGCGGCGCCGCGGACCCCCGGGTCGTCGTGCTCGAGGAAGGCGGCGGCCGCCGCCCGCAGCCGCGCCCGGGGCGCCGGCGCGAGCGTCCGGGCGGAGATCCTCCCGAGCGTCAGGAGGAGCGCGCGCGCGAGCGGCGGCGTCGCCTCCTGGAGGGCGGCGACCAGACCGTCCGGCGGCAGGCCGGAGGCGGGGAGGAGGACGGTCAGGTGGGCGCGGGCCCCCGGCCGATCGAGATCGGCGAGCCGCTCGAGCGCCGGCCCGAGGTCGCCGCGGCGGGCGAGCAGCGTCGCCGCCTCGGCGGCGCGACGGTCGCGGGCGACGATCTGTTCGGCCGTCGGCGTCGGCCGTGAGAGGACCGCCACCGGCCCGCCCCGCCCGTCGACCTCGACCGAGAGGGCGCGCACGTCGAACCCCTCGTCGAGGAACGGGCGGACCCGCTCGAGGAACGTCCGGTCGTCCGGAGCGGCGAGCCACCGGGTCTCCTCGGGACCGGCGGGCGCGAACAGGCCGGAGCCGACCGGCGGGCCGCCGTCCGGCCGCGCGATCGCGGCGTCGACGATCGAGAAGCCGGGGACGAGATCGGCCGCGGGGTCGACGTCGAGCGCGAAGTTCACGTGCGTCGGGATCGGCGACTCGTCGTGGAGCCCGAACACGAACGAGAACCGAGGGTTCGCGGGGTCGCCGCCGTCGAAGTGGAACCGCGTCGGCACGAACCCGCGGAGTCGGAGATCTCGCTCGGCGGCCGGGTAGTCGTCCATGGACACGCCGGCGAGAAGGGCCGTGTCCACGACCCCGGGCGGACGCGGACCGGAGAGCGTCGCGATCCGGAGCCCGTCGTCGGTCCGGTACGACGCCACGTCGATCGGGAGGAGCGGCCGGTCCCTCCCCCGCTCGGTGACCTCCCCGCACGCCAGGTCGACGGCCCACGCGGACCGTCGATCGTCCCGGGTCCACGCCACGGAGAACCGGAGGGCTCCCTCGACGTGCCGCGGTCGGAGGCGCGTCGGTCGGTAGCCGAGGTCGGTCACCTCGTCGAGCGTCCGTCGGAGGAGCTCGGGAGGGACGGAGAGCGCCAGCGCCGCCACGGGGCCCGCCGCGCCTCCGAACGACTCGACCCGCTCGAGGACCGACGCCGCCGGCGCCGGATCCGGTCCGGCGCGCCGTGGCGCCGGCGCCTCGACCGCCTCCCGGAGGCGCGCGTCGAGAGCGTTCCCCTCCGGGAGCGTGGCGATCGTGTCCGCGACCAACGCGAGCGACTCGGAGTCGAGGTGGCCCACCAGCTCGAGCGTCGGCGAGGGGTCGGTCGCGAACGAACGGCAGAGGAGGGAGGTCGACCGCCGCCGGCGCAGGCCGTCGTCGCTCCGCACGGGCAGGGCCAGGGCGCGCCGGAGCGCGATCGGGGTCGGCTCGAGGAGGAATCCGTACGCTCTCAGCTCGTACGGGTCGACGTCGGCGAGCCACGCGGCGAGGACGTCGAGATCCTCGGCGTGCTCCGGGGCCCCGACTCCGAACGCGAAGCCGAGCGCGAGGTCGCGCGCGCGACGGGGCCCGGCTTCGTCCGAGCCGAGGACGCGGCGCTCGACCGACGCGAGGAACGGCGCCGCCACGGCGCCGGAGACGCCCGCGACGGCGCGCCGGGCGACCGCGACCGCCGCCTGACGTTCGAACGCGTCCGGCGCGGCGTCGAACAGCGTCGCGTCCTCGTCCGCGATCGACTCCGGCGCTCGGGCGAGGAGCGCCAGGCGGGCGCGGAACCGGTCCCGCGGGTCGTCCGCCGCGTCGAGCCGCTCGCGGAGCAGCGCGTCGACGCGGCGGTCGCCGTCGGCGAGGAGCGCCTCGAGGTGGCTGGGGAACGCGTCCGCCTCGACGACGAAGAGCGCGGAGACCCGATCTTCCCGTCGGAGCTGCCGGTCCGACTCCGACTGCTCGAGCGCCGAGCGCGTGGTGAGGTAGCTCAGGGTCACCGTCACCGTCGCCCCGACGGCGAGGAGGACGAACGCGACGATCAGCGCCGCGACCCGCGGGCGCCGCCGCGCGGCGAGGAGCGTCCGCTCGAGGAGGCCGACCGGCCGCGCGCGGATCGGCACGCCGGCGAGCCATCGGTCGAGGTCGTCGGCGAGGGAGCGGGCGCTGTCGTAGCGGCGTTCGGGCTCCTTCCGGAGCGCCTTCGTGGCGATCGTCTCGAGGTCGACCGGGATGCTCGGGTCGAGGGTCCGCGGGGCGATCGGCGGCCGCTCGCGGACCATCTGGAGGGCGGCGACCGCCGTCTGCGCCGCGAACGGCGGACGGCCGGTCAGCAGCGCGTAGAGGACCGCGCCGAGCGCGTGGACGTCGGTCTCGGGGCCGATCCGGTCGGCGTCGCCCGCGGCCTGTTCGGGCGCCATGTACGCCGGAGAGCCGATCGGCTGGCCGTCGACGGTCAGGCTCGACTCGTCGTCGTGGGTGCGCGCGAGGCCGAAGTCGGTCAGCAGCGGGGTGCCGTCCTGGTCGAGGAGGACGTTGGCCGGCTTGACGTCCCGGTGGATCACCCCTTCGCCGTGGGCGTACTCGAGCGCCGCCGCGAGCCGCCGGACGATCCCCGCCGCCTGGCGCGGCGGCAAGGGGCCGTCCTTCAGCCGGGCCGCCAGCGACGGGCCGCGGATCCGCGCCATGACGAGGTAGTGGTGACCGCCGTCCTCGCCGACGTCGTGGACCGGGACGATCGACGGGTGGCGCAGCCGGCTCGCCGCCCGCGCCTCGGTCCGGAACCGGCGGAGCTCGTCCTCGGACGCCAGCCGCCCCGCGGCGACGACCTTCAACGCCACGATCCGGTCGAGCCGTTCGTGCCACGCCTCGTAGACGATCCCCATCGCCCCGCGACCGAGCTCCCGCCGCAGCTCGTACGGTCCGAGGCACCGCGGCGATCTCTCCGGCGCCGGGCGCTCTTCCACGGGTCATCCTCCCCGGGTGTGCATCTCGAGTCGCGGGTCGTCGCGCAGGTCGTCGCGCGCCACGAGCGCGGCGCGGGTCTCGGCCCGGAGCCGCTCCTCCGCCCCGCGGTCGTCGCGGCCGGCCCACGTCCGTTCGAGCCGCTCGCGCAGCTCGTCGTCCGTGGCGCCGGCGCGGAGCGGCCCCTTCAGGTCGACTCCGAGGCGGGCGTAGAGGCAGAGGTACCAGTGGCCGTCCGCGGTCAGGCGGCTCCGGTCGCAGCGCGCGCAGAACGGCGCGGTGGTCGACGCGATCACGCCGAAGGCGCGGCCGTCCGCGAGGCGGAACCGCTCGGCCGGCGCCGCGGCCTCGGTCGCGTCCGCGGCGGGGAGCGGCTCGACCGGCCCGCGGGCGTCGGCGAGCCGCGCGAGGATCTCGTCCCTCGGCACCACCTGTTCCATCGACCAGCCGGTCGCGCCGCCGACGTCCATGTACTCGATGAACCGCAGCTCGGCGTCGTGCTCCGCCGCCGTGTCGAGGAGGTCCAGCAGCTCGTCGTCGTTCACGCCGCGCATCACGACGGTGTCGATCCGCGTGCCGCGGAACCCGGCGCGGGCGAGCGAGGCGATCCCCGCGAGGACGCGGTCGACGCCGCCGCGGCGCGTGAGCGCGCGGAAGCGATCCTCCCGGAGCGTGTCGAGGCTGACCGTGACCCGATGCAGGCCGGCCCGCTTCAGGTCGTCCGCGGCGTCGGCGAGGAGGATCCCGTTGGTCGTCATCGCGACGTCGCGCAGCCCGGGCGTCCGCGCGACGCGTTCGACCAGGACCGGGAGCTCCTGGCGGAGGAGCGGCTCGCCGCCGGTGAAGCGGACCTTGTCGACGCCGACCCCGACGAAGATCCGGACCAGCCGTTCGATCTCGTCGAACGTGAGGATGTCCGGCTTCGGCAGCCACGTGTACTCCTGCTCCGGCATGCAGTACGCGCACCGGAGGTTGCACCGATCGGTGACGGAGAGGCGGAGGTTCCGCAGGGGACGGCCGTGGCGGTCGGGACGGGACATGCCCCAATCGTAGACGACGCGCGGGGTCGGAGTCGCTACCATCGCGCGCCCTCGAGAGGCGGAGTCGTCCGATGTCGGAAGAAACCCCACGTTCGCTCTGGAGCCGCGTCCGGTGGATCGTCTGGATCCTCTGGATCGTGGCGGCGATCAAGCTCGGCCTCGAGTTCCGCGAGGCGGAGGACCCGATCGCCTTCGAGTTCGCTGGGATCCGCTGGCAGGGTTCGATCGGCGTCTACTACGTCTCGTTCGTCCTCTTGGTCGTCGCGGCGATCCGGGGGACGTTCGACGGCCTGCGCTACGGCAAGCTCGCCCTGTCCGCTCTCCTGCTCGCCGTCCTCGGCTGGTGCGTGCCGAACACCGTCACCTACACGACGGCGCAGTTCCAGGGGTGGACGCACGGGCGCTTCCAGCCCCCGGTCTCCCCGGAGGAGGCGGCGCGGCTCGAGGCGGCGGGCGAGGTCGTCCCGAAGGAGCGGTCGGCGCCGATCGCGGCGACCCCGGCCGGCAAGCTCGGGACCGGGCTCCTCGTCGGGCTCATGACGACGATCGCCGGCTTCCTGTGGACGTTCCTCTGGATCCATCTGCTCGTCGTCCTCCCGCGGCGGTTCGGCCGCCCGCGCGGCGCGAGCGCCTGAACCCCTCTCTCTTCACCATCGGAGACCACGACCATGCGGACCCGCCTCACGATCCTCGCCGCCGTCCTGCTCGCCCTCGGCTTCGCCGCCGGCCGCCTCGACTCCCAGGAGGGGGTCGACCCGGCGAAGATGCAGGAGCTGATGATGAAGATGATGGAGGCCGCCCAGCCCGGCGACGAGCACGCCTGGCTGGAGGAGCTCGAGGGGGACTGGGAGATCACCTACACGATGCGCCAGATGCCCGGCGCGCCGGCGACGACCGCGAAGGGGACGATGACCGCGGAGATGATCCTCGGCGGTCGCTGGCTGAAGCAGGAGTCGAAGGGGCCGCTGGGGGAGAGCCTCGGCATGATCGGGTTCGACCGGCGGCACGGCGACTTCGTGGTCGTCGGGTTCGACGAGAGCAGCACCTACTCGGTCACCGGCCGCGGCAAGAAGGACGAGCAGACCGGGACCGTCGTGATGCACGGCGAGGACGACGACCTGATGGGGAAGCAGG
>JAUIEL010000203.1 GCA_030428825.1 bacterium | reverse complement strand
GGTATCGGGAGGAACAGCGAATCGGTCGCGCCGAGCATGTAGGCCACGAGGCCGTTGACCGATGTCCTGATGTCGTAGGCATCTTCCACGCCGAGCGCGGATCCATATGTCGTCGTCGACAACAAACCCGTTCCATCCGCGCTCATCATGACGACGAGGCTCTGTTGCGGCATCCATGTCGTTCCTGGTGTCGGAAAGCCAGCAGATCTCGTCGTACCGCAGAAGACAGCGTGCTCCACCCCCTGACCGTCGCTCCAAAGATCAACGCCGAACGCAGAAGTGCTAGGCTCATCAAGAATCGCGCCACCTACGTACGTCGAGTACGTAAGCCCGAGCCCGGTCGAGTCAACCTTGGTGATGACAGCTCCCGTATCCGTCGGGAGACTCGCCTTACTCGGTTGGTAGCTCGTCGTCAGCGTCGTGTAATCGAGTCCGGTGCAGTCCCCGACGAAGTACGAACTCCCGTCGGTACCAACGACGACGTCCCACATCGTCGTGGTTCCGTTGCCAACCGACCCGAGGTGGCCCGACCAGACAAGGCCGCTCAGGTCGTCCCTGAGGCGAGTGACACCTCCGACAGTGACCGTGTTCGGTGACGAACCGGCAAAGAAGGCGTGCCCGAACTTATTGCCCGGCGGGTGGATTGGATAGAATGGAGCTGCCGACCACACCGTCGAAGCCGTCGTCCCGCACACGACGACGTCCCCATCATCGAAGACATCGATTCCCATTCCGATGTCCTGGTTCGTCCCTCCGAGGAAGGTGGACGCCACGAGGTTCGTCCCAGCCATGTCTTCCTTCAGGACGGCGTAGTCCGGCCCACCGCCCGACGTCACCATGGTCTGATGAGCCCCCGACGTCGTCATCATTCCGTCATTCCCTTCACCAACGACCACGACGGCGACGTTCTCTTCGTTCGTAATGAGCGCTACGTCGTTCCACTTGGCGTGCTGCACCACGTTCGAGTGAATCACCGTCGCGCCGCTGGCGTCGATCGCCGTGATGAACCCACCATCTTCGCCCATCGCGAGCTGCGATGTGTAGGGTGAACCCTGGGTCGACATGACCGGGAAGTCGATCGAGTCGGTGTACCCCACCACGAAAGCCGTGCCGTCCTCTCCAACGGCGATTCCACGTCCTTCGTCGTTGGTGCTGCCACCTAGGAACGTACTATAGACGAACGTCTTTAGGCGTCCGGAGAACGCGCTCACAACCGCATCGGAGTTGCCCTGGAAGGACACGTCCAACGCCCCGCTCGTCGTCGGGTAGTTGAACGAGGCCGTCTTCCCCGTGACGTAGACCGTCCCGAACGCATCGACATCGATCCCGCCGTGTCGGTGGTAGGCACTCGCCCCCCGGCCCGACAAGATACCGAAGTCCGAGTACGCCTCTGCCGCGGCGCCTCCCAGATACGTCGCGTACTTCATCGTGGGATCGATCACAACGCGGCCCACATCGACCGGCAGTGAGAAGCCGTACTCATCGCACCCGAACAGCTGGAACGCGACCGGGATCGTCTCGCGCGCGCCGGATTCGCTGACGCGGTACGCGATCGGCTCGCTCTGGATCAGGGTTCGAGGTCCGATCGTGGCGACGAGCCGCCCCTCGCCGTCGATTTCGAGCGCATCCACTCCCTCACACCGGACCCGGATCTTGTGCACATCGGCCGCGTCCTCGACCAGGAGATCGTAGACCGGAGATCCGCCTCTGACGTGCAGAACGAGGTCAACGCCAGAATACAGGCGCGAGCGCCGGATCAGCGCGGAGGCCGGCACATGCGGGCGCCAGTCCTCCGGGGCCCCAAGCAGATAGTGGAACACTCCTCCTCGCTGCTCGCCGGACCAGCCGCCCGAGCCTCCAGGCAACTCGAGTGGGTCGGCACCGAGGAAGCGGAGCGTGACGCCGACATTGTGGCCCTCCTCGGCCGTCCGATAATGGAACCCGTCGTCGAGCGCCAGGATCTGCGACCTCGCGGTCGATGCCACGAACCGCACGCCCTCGGGTGCCTGCCCGACGTTGGGCGCGAAGAGCTGGGGGACAACGATGGACTCTGCCAAAGCGCGCTCAGACGCGCCTCCGAGTGTCGCGGTGATCAGAGCCGCGGAGAGGAGAGGAGAGGAGAGGAGAGGAGAGGAGAGGAGAGGAGAGGGTATTCAAGGCGGGCCCCTTTTTCTTGGATCCACGCCAGGCTACCACGAATCAGCGTGTCGCGGCGGAGCGGTCCCATCGCTGCGCCGGGCGGGATCCACCTCGCGTGGGGAGTCGGGCAGCTTCGCGGGGGGCAGTCGCGTTCCTACGACAACAGCTCCGCCAGGTCGTCGCGGGTCATCCCGGCCAGGGGGCCCGCGTCCGCGCGGACGATCGCGCCGGCGAGGTCGCGCTTCCGCTCCTGGAGCTCGAGGACCTTCTCCTCGACCGTGTCCTTCGCGATCAGGCGGTAGGCGAAGACGGCGCGCGTCTGGCCGATCCGGTGGGTCCGGTCGATCGCCTGCGCCTCGACGGCGGGGTTCCACCAGGGGTCGAGGAGGAAGACGTAGTCGGCAGCGGTCAGGTTCAGGCCGACGCCGCCGGCCTTCAGGCTGATCAGGAAGACCCGGCAGTCGTCGTCCTCCTGGAAGCGGGAGACCTTCTCCTCGCGCCGCCGCGTGCGACCGTCGAGGTACTCGTACGTGAGGTCCTCCGCCTCGAGCCGCTGCCGGACGATGTCGAGGAACGTCGTGAACTGCGAGAAGACGAGCGCCTTGTGCCCCTCGTCGACCACCTCCCGGAGCGAATCGAGGAGGGTGTCGATCTTCGCCCCCGGCGCGCCGGCGCGGCGGGCGTCGAGGAGGCCGCGGTGGCACGCCGCCTGCCGCAGGCGGAGCAGCGCCTCGAGGACGTGCATCCGCGCCCCCTCGATCCCCTCCTCGTCGACCTGGGAGAGGAGCGACGCGCGGTAGTGCTCGAGGAGCCCGTCGTACGTCGCGCGCTCCTCCTCGGTCAGCTCGCAGACGACGGTCTGCTCGGTCTTCGCCGGGAGGTCCCGCGCCACCTGCTCCTTGGTCCGGCGGAGGAAGAACGGCCGGAGCGCCCGCGTCAGCAGCTCGCGGGTCTCGGGGTCGGGGTCCTTCAGCTGCGCGCCGGAGCCGAGGAAGAGGCTCATCCGGCCGAGCATCCCCGGGTTCAGGAACTCGAACAGGCTCCAGAGCTCGCCGAGGTGGTTCTCGACCGGCGTGCCGGAGAGGGCGAGGCGGTTCGGCGCCTTCAAGAGCCGGGCCGCCTTGGAGGTCTGCGTCCGCGCGTTCTTGATCGCCTGCGCCTCGTCGAGGACGACGGTGTCGAACTCGACCTCGCGCAGCCACGGGACGTCGCGCACCAGCGTGCCGTACGTCGTCAGGACGAGGTCCTTCCCCTCGAGCTCCTCCGCGCTGCGGGCGCGGCTCGGTCCGGTGTGCTCGAGGAGCGACAGGCGCGGCGTGAACCGCGCGGTCTCCCGACGCCAGTTGAACAGGAGCGACCGCGGCACGACCAGCAGCACCGGCTTCGTCGCCCCCGCCGCGCGGACGCGGTCGAGGAGGGCGAGGACCTGGACCGTCTTGCCGAGCCCCATGTCGTCGGCGAGGCAGCCGCCGAACCCGAACTCGCGCAGGAAGAGGAGCCAGCCGAGCCCCTCCTTCTGGTACGGACGGAGCTCGCCCTCGAAACCGTCGTCCGGCTCGACGGCCGCGACGCCGGCGAACGCCCGCAGACGTCGGCGCGCCGCGGCGAACGTCTCGTCGACGTCGACCGCCGACTCCCCCTCCAGCAGCAGGTCGAGCAGGCCGGCCTGGCTCGAGCGGAACCGGACGGTGTCGCTCTTCGCGTCGCCGAGCGACGACAGGAGACCGAACCGGCGCAGCCACTCCTCGGGGAGCATTCCGACCGTGCCGTCGTCGAGCCGGACCGTGTCCTTCCCCCGCTTCAGCGCCTTCAGCACCGCCGGGAGCGAGACCTTCGCGTCGTCGAACCAGACGTTCCCCTCGACGTCGAACCAGTCGATGCCGGACGAGACCCGGATGCGGACGTCGCCGGCCGAGCGGTACCGACGCCCCTCCGCCTCGACGCGCCACCCTTCGCCGACCAGCGTCCGGACGATCGCCGGCACCTCCGCCTGCCCCACCACGAGGACCGGCTCGCCGCGCGTGAACCCCCACTCGTGCCGGAAGCCGAGCTCTTCCAGACGGCGACGGAGTTCGGACTCGCGTTCGCGGTTCCGCCGCAGCACGGCACCGCGCGACGAGTCGTACGACCGCTCGACCGGCTCGCGGGCCTCGACGCGCCAGCCGTCGTACTCGAACGAGAGGTCGGCGGCGACCGGCTCGGACCCCTTCGCCTTCCTGAGCATCGGACGGAACGCGAGCCACGGCGTCGGGTCGCCGACGCGGTCGGCCAGCGCCATCGCGTCCGGCAGCTCGACCGACGGCAGGTCCGCGGTCGAGAAGAGCTTCTCCAGGAACTCCTCCCGCCGCTCGGGCGCGACGTCGACGGGGCCGGCCCGGCGCAGGACCTCGAGCCACCGCTCGCCCCGCGGCTCGGCGAGCCGCTCGACCCCGTCCTCGAACACCACGTATCCGGCGCCCGCGACCAGCGACGGCTCGTCGACGCCGACCTCGAGCTCCCCGCGGCGCAGCCGGCCGTCGAGCCGCAGTCCGCCGGCCTCCGTCGCCTCGACGATCAGCCGGAGCCCGAGCGGCGGCCCGTCCGCCAGCCGGAGCGGACGCTCGACGTCGACGTCCCCCTCCTCGGGGAGGAGATGGCATCGCCCGGAGTCGAGGAAGAGCGGGAGGAGGACCTCGATCAGCTCCGGCGGCGGCCGGAACGGGCCCGCCAGGAGCCGCGCCGCGCGCTCGCCGGCGCGCGCCTCGTCCTCGGGCCGGCGGCAGCCGCGGAGGATCGACAGGATGCGGCGGTCGATCGGATCCGGGAGGGTCTCGATCTCCGCCGGCGCGAGGCTCGACACGCGCGGCTTGCCGAACGCGCCGTTCGACTTCCGCTCCTGCCGGGCGATCTCGACCACGAGGCGGCCGTCGCGGACGGTCTTCTCGACGTCGAGGAGGTACAGGAGGCGCCGCTGCGCGGTCCAGGCGAATCGCTCGTACGACGCGGACTCCTTCCCGCCGACCCCCGCCTCGACCGCCGCGAGGACCTTCTCCCACGACCGCCCGCGCGCCTCCAGCCGCTTCCGCTGCGCGTCGCGGATCTCGTCGAGCCGCTGCCCCCGCTCCTCGTCGAACGGGTCCTCCGGGACGAGTCGGAGCTCCTCGCGGCGGAGGACCGAGCCGAGGAACCCGCCGAGCTGCGCCTCGAGCACGACCCCCCAGAGGTGCTTGCAGGGGGAGAGGGACCCCGCGAACTCGTCGCACTGGCACCGCCAGGTCAGATCGCGCCCGATCAGCCAGAGCGCGACCTCGTGCTGCTCGGCGCCGTCCTCGACCGTCGCCAGGACGTACTCCGTGTTCCCGTCCTGCAGATCGACGAGGTGCCGCGCATGCACGTCCTCGCCCAGCATCCGCACGCGGGCGGGGATGCGAGGCTCGAGCACGGACGTGAGGGAGCGGGGGGAGGTACGGGCCACGACCGTGGATCATAGGAGCTGGGAGAGGAACGCGTTCGGGAACGTCTGCGCGTTCGCCACGGCGTGGGACGAGACGGGGAGGTGTCTCCGACCCGCTCACGTCCTCGCGCGATGCGATGGGGGTGGTTTCCGCGAAGTTTCGAGTCGCGCTGCGGGGTCGCTCTCGGGAGTTGCCTCCCCGTCTCGTCCCCCGCCTCGCCCGCTCCGGACTTCCTCACCCGATTCCTCTCTTGGGGAACGGGGGAATGCGGAGACGACCCATGGAATGGCCGAACCGCGAGCCGTGGCAGCGACGTCTCCCCTCCGGTCCCCAGCCCCCAGCCCCCAGTCCGTTCTCCCGGCCCGTCCCCCCTCCGCGTCAGCGGCCTCTCCCCTGCTCTCCCTTGCTCTCCCCTGCTCTCCCCTGCTTCTTCACCGCGCAGCCCGAGCATCCGCCTCCCCCGCTCCCCCGGTACGCGTCCAGCTCGTACCGCAGGCAGCAGCGGAGGCGGCCGCAGGCGCCGAGGTTGGCGTCGCCGGTGACCGGCCGGCCCTGGTCGCGGGCCATCTTGGTGGTGACGGGGTCGAGGACCTTCAGCCAGGTCGCGCAGCAGAGTTCGCGGCCGCAGACTCCGACGCCGCCCTTCATCGCGGCCGCCTCGCGGGGCGGGATGCGGCGGAGCTCGACCTTCTGCGGCAGGCGACGGGAGAGGTCGCGGACGAGCTCGCGGAAGTCGACGCGCCGCTCCGAGGTGAAGTGGAGGACGATCCGCTCGCCGCCGAACAGGACCTCCGCCTGGATCGGCTTCA
This sequence comes from bacterium, assembly GCA_030428825.1. Classification (GTDB taxonomy): domain Bacteria; phylum Planctomycetota; class B15-G4; order B15-G4; family JADJEK01; genus JAUIEL01. The sequence continues at coordinate 3,720 of JAUIEL010000203.1, read as the reverse complement.
TCGGGAGGCCGAGCGCCTCGACGCGGTCGCGGAAGACGCGGAACGCGTCGGTCTCGTCGTGCTCGAGGAGGGCGTTGGCGCGGTCGACGTCGTCGCCGGTCGCCGCGCGGACGAGGGCGGCGGTCTCGACCTCGGGATCGGGCGCGCCGACGCCCGCCGCCGGATCGTCGACCAGCGTCGCGATCTCGGTGCCGCGATCGGTCCGGACGACCACGTGCTGCCCCTTCCGGAGCGTCTCGCCGTCGCCGCTCACCCGGAGGTGGCGCTTCGCCTTGCCGACCCGGACGGTCGCGGTCCAGGTCACGCCGACTCGCCCCGGCGCTGGGCGCGCATCACGCGGGCGAGCTCGGCCGGGTCGGTGACGGACGCGACGTGGGCCGTCCGGGCGTCGACGTACGCCGTCGGCGCGGCGCCGGCGGGGAGCTCGAACGCGGCGAGCAGGTCCTCGTCGGCGACCGGGTCGATCACCTGGACCAGCTTGCTCGGGATGTAGATCTCCGCGGCGGCGCGGACCATCGCCTGCGTCGTGGCGTGCGCGCGGTCGCCGACGATCACCGCGTGGACCGGCGGGTGGAGGTAGAGGTCGACGGCGCGCGCGTAGCCGGCCGTGAAGTACCCGTACAGGTGGTAGTCCTCGGCGAACAGCCGGAGCGTCCGCTCGGCCGTCTCGAGGTACTCCGCCTTCTGCGTGAGGTGGTGCGCCCGGAGGAACACCTCCGCGATCAGGCCGTTCTCGAGGATCGACTGGTTCCGCCGGCGCAGCCCGCCGACCGCGTCGTTCCCGACCCGGATGTCGTAGAAGCCGCCGTGCGACCCCTTCTGCTTCGACACGAGGATCTGCAGCACGTCCTCGGCGACGTCGAGAAAGCGGCGGTCGCCGGTGAACTGCGCGGCGTGGAGGAGGGCGCGCGTGGCGTACGCCTGATCGGTGAGCAGACCGAGGATGTGCCGCCCGCCGTCGTGGTAGTGGTAGAACCCGCGCCCCTGGTCGTAGCACTCCTCCAGGAGGAACGTCAGGGTCTCCTCCGCCATCTCGGCGCAGCTGTCGTCGTCGAGGACCGCCGCCGCCTTGTAGAGGGCGGAGACCGCGGCCGCGTTCCAGTTGACGTAGACCGTCCAGTCGGCGGCCGGCTTGTCGCGCTCGCGGCGCTCGGCGAGCGGGCGAGCGTAGTAGTCGTCGTCCGAGTCGCGCGACCCGCCGAACGCCGGCACCTCGGGATGGCGGAGGTCCTCGCGGAGGAACCGGACGATCCGTTCGGCGACCGATCGGAACCCGGGCCGCTCGAGCGTCTGGTACGCCTCGAGGTAGTTCCGGAGCAGCCCGACGTTCGTCTCGAGGAGCTTTTCGGTGTGCGGCGACCGCCAGTCGCGCGTCGTCGAGTACCGGAAGAACCCGCCCTCCTCGGCGTCGTGGATCGGCGCCTCGGCCATCTTGGTGAGCGTCCGGTCGATCACCCGCTGGAGGCGCTCGTCCCGGGTCTCGACGTAGCGGAGGGTCGCGAAGTCGATCGACTCCCAGTGCGGGAACTTCTGCCCCTCGCCGAACCCGCCGAACGTCTCGTCGAAGCTGTCGAGGATCGCCGCCTCGACCTTGCCGACGATCGCGTCGGTCAGCTCGCCGGAGCGGGTGGCGCGCGCGCGGTCCGCGTCCTCCTCCCGCTTGAGCATCTCCTGGACCGCCGTCGCGATCACGTCGCGCCGCTCGGCGTAGTAGCGGGCGACCCGCTCGACCAGGTCCTTCAGCTCGTCGACCGAGAACGAGGTCCCGCCGGTGATGATCTCGGCGTCGGAGGTGAGGATGCAGACCGACGGCCAGCCGCCCATGTTGTAGCGGTCGTTCACCTCGGGCCGCCGGTCCTTGTCGACGCGGACCGGGACGAAGCGGCGGTTCAGCAGGTCGGCGATCGCGTCGTTCGAGAGGACGTCGCGCTCGAGACGCTTGCTGAACCGGCACCAGGAGGCGACGAGGAGCAGGAAGACGGGCCGCTCGAGACGCCGGGCCTCGTCGAAGGTCTCCTCACCCCATTCGCGCCATTCGACGGGCATGTCGGATCCCAGAGGAAGTCGCTCGCGAGCGCCGCCGCGTCGCGACACCGGAGCCTGTCACCTTATCGGCGCTCCGGGCCCGCGACTCCAGCGACACCGCCGTTTTCCTCATGGTAGCGCGCGGACCGGCGGAAACGGAGCCGTTCCCGCGACGGTCCGATCAGGCGCTGATCGCGACGCGGGGCGCGTCCGCCCACAACCCGTCGATGTCGTAGAACGAACGGGTCTCGGCGTCGAACAGGTGCACGATCACGTCGCCGAGGTCGAGCAGCAGCCAGCGGCCGCCGTCGTTCGACCCCTCCTCGCGCGGCACGTCCTTGCCGAGCCGGTCCCGCTGGAGCCGCCGGATCTCGTCCGCCATCGAGCGGAGGTGCCGGCGGTTCCGTCCGGTCGCGAGGATGAAGTAGTCGACGATCGGGAGCTGGTCCCGGACGTCGAGGACGCGGATGTCCTCCCCCTTCCGCTCGTCGCAGGCGCGCGCGCAGAGGAGGGCCAGCTCCTTGGTGTCGAACTCGGTCAACGTCGCCCTCTCAGCCGATGAGCGACGGCGCCGCGATGATCGCGACGACGCTCATCAGCTTGATGAGGATGTTGATGGCCGGGCCGGAGGTGTCCTTGAACGGATCGCCGACGGTGTCGCCGACGACCGCCGCCTTGTGCGACTCGGACCCCTTGCCGCCGTGCTGGCCGCCCTCGATGTACTTCTTGGCGTTGTCCCAGGCGCCGCCCGCGTTCGCCATGAAGATCGCCATCAGCACTCCGGTCACCAGCGCCCCGGCGAGCATCCCGCCGAGCGCCTCGACCCCGAGGGCGAAGCCGACGATCACCGGCGCGAGGACCGCGAGGACGCCCGGCATGATCATCTCCCGGATCGCGCCCCTGGTCGAGATCTCGACGCACTTGCCGTACTCCGGCTCGGCCTTCCCCTCCATGATCCCGGGGATCGAGCGGAACTGGCGGCGGACCTCCTCGATCATCGAGTTCGCCGCCCGGCCGACCGCGAGCATCGTGAGCGCCGCGAACAGGAACGGCAGCATCCCGCCGATCAGGACGCCGGAGAGGGTCTTCGGGTTCGAGAGGGCGAGCGCGGCCGGGTTGTCCCCGAGGTCCGCCGCGACGACGAACGACTGGAACAGCGCGAGCGCGGTGAGCGCCGCCGACCCGATGGCGAATCCCTTGCCGATCGCCGCCGTCGTGTTGCCGGCCGCGTCGAGCGCGTCGGTCCGCTCGCGGACCTTCGGGTCCTGGTGGGTCATCTCGGCGAGGCCGCCGGCGTTGTCCGCGACCGGGCCGTACGCGTCGACGCCGAGCGAGATGCCGAGGGTCGAGAGCATGCCGACCGCGGAGATCGCGACGCCGTAGATCCCGGCGAGCTGGTACGACGCCATCGTCGCCATCGCGATCAGGATCAGCGGCGCCCAGGTCGACTTCATGCCGACCGCGAGCCCCTGGATGATGTTCGTCGCCGACCCGGTCTCCGACTGCTTGGCGATGTCATGGACCGGCTTCTTCGTCGTCGTCGTGTAGTACTCGGTGATCAGCCCGACCAGGACGCCGAGCATCAGGCCGGTCAGGATCGCGCCGTAGACGCCCCAGCGGCTCCATCCGTCCTCGAAGCCCGCCGCCAGATACTGACGCTGCGGCGCCAGCGCGACGCACGCGATGGCGCTCGAG
>JAUIEL010000202.1 GCA_030428825.1 bacterium | reverse complement strand
TGAACTCCGTGGTGCGGTAGAGGAGCGTCCCGTCCTCGTCCCCCGCGCCGTCCTCCTCCCGGACGAGGACTCCGCTCCGCTTCAGCCGCGACCGGCGGTGGCGCCGCTCGAGCCAGCGTTGGAACAGCTCCTTGTCCGACCGGTCGGCGGCGGGCATCTCGTCGAGCGGGATGCAGTGCCGGTTGTACTCGAGGATCAGGCGCGCGGTGAGCTGTGACACGCTGTGGGTGATGAAGTTGAACCAGACGTACGGTCCGGTGACGCCTCCCTTCCCCCGGCCGATGTCGAGCCGCTCCAGCCGGCGGCGCTGCTTCCGGTCGTACCGGAGCCGGTTCTCCCGGATGTTCTCGAGCGTCAGGTTCCCGAGGAGGAGGCTCGCGATCTGCGTGTCGTTGGCGTGGAAGAACGCGCCGTCGAGGAACGTCCGGTAGAAGAGGAACATCGACGCGCAGTGCGGGAACCCCGCCCGCTCGAACGCGATCATCTCCCGCCCGGCCGCCCGCCCGACCAGCGGGTCGTCGAGCCCCATCCGGACGAACCGCTCGACCAGCCCGTTCCCCTCCGCGGGGTCGGCGCCGTCCCGCAGCCGCACCTCGGGCAGCATGACCCGCCGGGCCAGGAACCCCAGGTAGTCCTCGGCGCACGACTCCTTCACCGTCTCGGTCAGCCCGAGGAACTGCGCCTCCGCCACGCGGTCGTAGAAGTCGGCCGCCTGTCCGGCGATCTTCCGCAGCCAGAGCCCGAGCGAGAGGGGGACGAGACAGAGCAGCCCGAGGATCAGGACCGGTCCCCACAGGAACCGAAGCAGCGCGTCGGCGACCTGGTCGAGCAGCTCGAGCCGGGTCGTCTTCACGAGCAGGAGCGCCACCCCGAGGATCGCGGAGAAGAGGACGAGCCGCTTCGCCGGGCGCTCGGTCGCCTTCACGAGCTGCAACCCGATCCGGTCGAGGAACTGCGCGCCGGTGATGCTCCCGTACAGGTCGGCGAACCACGTCACGCAGCGCCGCGAGAACGCGAGGACGTCCCCGAGCACGCGGCCGAGCCGCGCGGTCGTGCCGAGCGGGTCGCCGATCCCGTCCGGTCCGACGACGTACCGGACGAGCGGCAGCCGGCGAAGCAGCGGCAGCCGGAAGAACCGGAGCGACGACGTCACCTGCCGCGCGAAGTCGACCCCCATGTACTCCGCGATCCGGTGCGGGTTCAGGTCGCGCAGCGTCCGGATGACGTCGTCGACGTCGAAGTCCCGCACCGCGCCGAGCAACGACGTGGCGCGCGGGGCCGCCGCCGGTCGCGCGTCGTCGGGGCGGGCCTCCTCGATCTCCGCCTCGAGGAGCGCCACCCGGGCCTCGGCCGACGCGCACCGGGCCGCCGCCGGCAGCGCCGCGACGCTCTCCGACGACGCGCGGGCGATCCACGCGTCGAGGTCGCGCGCCCGCTTCAGCAGGGTCGGCACGCGCTCGTCCTTCACCGCGTCGGTGAAGAAGACGATGTTGTGGTTCAGGAGCCACCCGTGCCGTTCGACGACGCGGTCGGAGGCGCGCGCGACGAACAGGAGGAGCCGGAAGAACCGGATCGCCGGGCGAAGGAGCTGCAGCACCCGCAGCACCCGCCCCAGCCGGAGGAGCCGCACGAACTGGAGGCCGCCGACGTTCTCGAGGTTCGCCACCAGCCCGAACGGGATCGACGGGACGAGCTCCGTCAGGAACCTTCGCCGCAGGTGGTCGAAGCGGCGCGGGCTCAGGAGCCACCGGACGGCGAAGTCGAGCAGGAGCACAGAGCAGATCGCCGTGTCGGCCCAGACCGTCCAGGGCACCTCTCCGGGCGCGGGCGGGTCGGAGTGGTGCGCGACGACGATCAGGCCGAGCACCGCGACGATCAGCCAGAAGATCATCGCCTCCCACAGCTCGACCAGGCGCCGCCCGAAGACGGCGTCGAGACGTCGCGCGAGGCGCAGGTCCGACGCGAGGTTCTTCAGCCGGCGGGTCATCCGACGGAGCCTCCGCCGCACCCGCGCCGGCGTGTAGAGCCCGGCGTCCGCCTCCTCCAGCACGGCGCGCTCGGCGTCCGGGAGGCGGCGGAGCGCCCGCCCGAACGACCGCGTCATCCGCTCGCCGAGCCGTCGCTGCCGTTCCAGCCGTTCGATCGTCGCGAGGTCGCGCGCGTCGACGTGCGTCAGCCGCGCCTCGTCGAGCTCGCCGACCAGCTCGAGGGCGAGGTCCTCGACGTTCCTCAGACCGGCCGCCGACTCCACCCGGTCGACGTACTCGAAGAACCGGTCCTCGAGCCGGCCGCGCTCGGCCGCCAGCCGCTCCGTCAGCGCGAGGAGCGGGGCGCGCTCCTCCTCGGGGACGTCCTCGGCGCGCGACGACAACCGGACCTCGGTCGAGTCGAGCCCGCGGAACGTCCGGAACGTCTCCGCCGCCGACGCGTCGTCCGCGCCCTCCTCCGCCACGAGCGCCGCGCGGGAGAGCTGTCGCTCCGCGCGCCTCGAGAGGACGTCGAGCCGGACCCGCGCCACGCGCCCGCGGAGCGCCGCCGTCTCCGGCCGCTCGTCCGCCTCGGCCGCCTCCTCGTCCTCCGGCGGGCGATCGGCCGGGACCGCGAGCGGGTCCGACTCGCGGCGGAGCGCGTTCTCGATCTCCTGCAGCTCGACCAGACGGAACGGGGTGTCGTCCGCGCCGCCGTCCCCCTCGACGGCGCGGACCGTCGAGCGGAGGAGCCGGCAGCGCGCCCGGAGGAGAGCGAACGCGCGGGCCGCGACGTCCGGCGGGAGCGACGCGTCGCGGAGGAACGAGCGCGCGTCGTTCTCGAGCTCCTCGAGCGCGGCCGAGGTCCCGTCGCCGAGCGCCGCCGCGGCGTCGGTCGTGGCGGCGGCGCGCGCCTCGACCTCGCGGGCCGCCGCGCGCGCCTCGCGGTGGAGCGTCACCAGCCGATCCGGGCCCGCGCCGTCGAGCGCCTCGCGCCACGCGGCGGCGAGCGCCTCCCGCAGGCGGCGGAGCGGATCGGGCGGGTCCTCGGTTCCGGTCACGCGACAGAACGTAAAGGGGTGCGGGCCTCGGGGCGAGCCGGGCGGGCCCCGGCGCTACAATCGGTATCGGAATCGAACGTCGAGAGCCTCCAGTTGCCGCCCGGCCCCGCACCGAACTGCCACCGCTGCCGCCACTTCTACGTGACCTGGGAGCCCGCGACTCCGAGGGGGTGCCGGGCGTTCGGGTTCAAGTCGCAGGCCCTGCCGTCGGTCGTGGTCGAGCGGGAGTCCGGGGTCCCCTGCCGGCAGTTCGAGGAGAAGCCGCCCGTCTCGGGGCGGGGAGAGCACCCGCGATGATCGAAGGCGACCGCTACGTCGTGACCGCCGCCCGGCGGGACGCGTTTCGCCGCGACGGCTGGGTCCACCTGCCGGGCGTGGTGACCGAGGAGGAGCTCTGCGGCCTCGAGCGCGAGTTCGAGCGGTTCCTGGCCCGCGAGATCGAGGTGCCGGGGAAGGACTTCTGCGACATGGCCGGGACGTACGACCGGCCGATCGAGGAGTGGGCCGTCGTCAACGTGATGCTGCCGGGGCGGTACCACCCGCCGTGGCGCGCGAACGTCTTCGAGCGGCGGGTCGCGTCGATCGCCGCGCAGCTCCACGGCGACGACATGCGCCTCGACTACGACCAGCTCCTCGCGAAGCCGCCCGGGCGGGAGGACGGCGTCTTCCACTGGCACCAGGACCAGGCGTACTGGCCCCGGACCGCCGACCCGCGCACCGCGACCGCGTGGCTCGCCGTCGACCCGTCGACGCGCGAGAACGGCTGCATGCGGTTCGTCTCCGGGTCGCACCGGGAGGCGTCACTCCGCCCCCACCGGCCGCTCCACGGCGACCGCGAGACGTCCCACACGCTGGTCGCCGACGTCGACGAGTCGCGGGACGTGGTGACGTACGCCGAGCTCGCCCGCGGGGACGCGACGGTGCACGACGAGCGCGTCCTGCACGGGTCGGGGCCGAACCGCTCGAGCGGCTGGCGGCGCGCGTGCGTCGTCGCGTTCCGGTCGGCGGCGACCGTCGCGCGCGAGCGGGAGCTCGGCTTCACGCACTCGCACGAGGACGCGCCGGAGGTGAAGGATCGCGTCGGTGAGTGACGGTCCGCCGAACTCCGCGGAGGCGCGGACGCCCGCTCGGGGGGCGACCCTCGCGCTCCTGCTCGTGTCCCTGCTCGGCGCCGCGGGCGGGCTCGCCCGCGCCGACGAGCACCTCCCCGTCGCGGTCGAGGTCGCCGTCGACGACGCCGACCTCCCTTCGACCGGGGTGTTCACGCTCCGCCTCCGGTTCGAGCCGACGGAGGACCTCGGTCGCGCCCACCTGATCCGCGTCGTCGTCGGCCGCGGCCGGCGCGAGCTCGTCTCCCGCGACGTCGTCCCCGACCCGCCGACCCGACGGTGGCGGGCGGGGCGGCCGGTCGAGGTCGAGCTGCCGACGTCGTTCCCGCTCGACCTCGGCCTGCCGCGCGGCGAGACGGTGGAGATCCGGCTCGGGTTCGTCGACGCCGAGACGCGCGACGTCCGGGCGCCCGCGGAGACCTGGCCGTACGAGTCCGGGCTCGCGCCGGTCGCCGAGATGACGATCCCGACCTTCGAGCCGGTCCCGGACGCCGCCGCGGTCGACGCCCGGATCGCCAAGGCGCGGGAGTTCCGCGCGTCCGGCCGACCGCAGGACGCGTGGGACGTGCTCGAGCTCGCGATCCGCATGTCGCCGGACGATCCGCTGAAGGCCCGCCTCCGCGACGAGATGCTGAAGCTCGGCGACCTCGCGCCGCGCCCGCTCACGGTCGAGGAGCAACGGATCGTGCGGACCCGGATCGAGGACGAGCAGGCCCGCTGGTTCCGCCTGGTCGCCGGCCGCATGTTCGACCGACACCGGTACCACGGGGCGCTCGCGCTGCTGGAGCGGGTCGGGGGGACGCTCGCCGAGCGGGCGGACGACGCGGTCCTCGGCGCCCTCGACGACGCCGCGCGGACCGAGCGGCGGCTCGAGGACGTCCGTCAGAAGCTCCTCGACCACGTCCCGGACGACGACCGGGAGGAGGTCGAGGCGCTCGAGGGGAAGCTGGGGCTCGGCCGGAAGCTGCTCGAGCGGGCGGAGAAGATGGCGCGGTCGGGGCGGCTCGGCGCGGCGCGGTGGCTCCTGCGGCGGCTCCGGCGCGCCGACGACGCCGAGGTCGTGGCGGAGGCGACGGCGCGGCTCCCGGCGCTGGAGGCGGAGCTCCTCGCCGCGTTCCCGGACGACGAGCGCGAGGAGGTCGAAGCGGCGGTCGAGCATCCGGCGTGGGCGCGCACGGTCGTCGTGCCGAGCCACCGGTTCCTGTTCATCGGGCCGCGCGCGCTCGTCGAGGGGATCCCGCCGGAGAGCCGGCTCCGCTTCGACCTCGCGTACGTCTTCCTGACCGACCTGTTCGGGCGGCTGCCGAACCCGTCCGGCGACCGCGTCACCGTCTACTTCAAGGAGCTGTGGGACTTCGGGGGCGGCGTCGGCGGCGGGAAGACGATCGACATCGGCCGCGCCGATCCGGGCGCGCGCGGCGTGCGCGTCGACACCGGCCTCCTCTACCACGAGCTGACCCACTGCGTCGACGACACCGCGCCGATCTTCGCCGGGTTCCGGGAGGGGCTCGCGAACGTCGGGGCGGTCTACGCGTTCGAGGCGATCGGCCAACGAGAGGACGGTCTCCACTCGTTCGACTCGAACCTCGAGCAGTTCCGGACCGACTACCTGGCGCGCGACCTCGAGTACTGGCGGATCCAGAACTACGGCCCGAGCGCGGGGTTCTTCCTCCACTTCCTCGATCGATACGCGAAGCGGGGGGACGGCCACGACTGGTCGGGTTACCGGCGCTTCTTCCGCGAATACCGCGACGCCCCGGTCCGCGACGGGCGCGAGCCGTTCGTCGCGCGGGCGATCGCCCACTACCTCGTGCGGGCGTTCGGCGACGAGGCGTTCGACGACCTCGTCCGGTTCCGTTGGCCGCTGACTCCGGTCGACCGGGAGGCGGTCGGGCGCGAGATCGAGGTGTTCGATCGCGGCGGCCTCTCCGACTTCTCCGACGCGCACGACCGGTTCCCGAACTCGCCGCTCCCGCGCGACCTGCTCGGACGTGAGCTGAAGCGCCGGGCGGCCGACGGGGACGACGCGGACGCGCGCGCGTTCGGCCGCGAGCGGCTCGGCCTCGTCTACGCGTGGAAGGTGATCGGACCGTTCTCGCGCGACGGCGTCGACCCGGGGGCCGCGGTCTTCCCTCCCGAGGTCGAGATCGACTTCGAGGCGCGCTACCCGGTCCGGAACAACATCGCCTTCTGGACCGAGCCGGCCGCCCACGCCCCGGTGATCGGACTCCCGACGGGCTGGGTCCGGATCGAGTTCCCCTACCAGGACGACACCGCGACCTACGCGCTGACGCACGTCACGGTGCCGGCGGCGGTCGAGGCGGTCTGCCACGTCCGCGCCGACGACGACCTCTCGCTGTTCGTGAACGGCGAGCGGATCGGCGAGTATCACGGCCGGGGGTGGAACGCCTCGTCCCGGTTCGGGTGGCGCGGCCCCCACTTCGAGGCGCCCGACGCCATCCGGTTCCCGGTCCGGCTCGAGGAAGGGAGGAACCGGCTCCTCCTGAAGGTCCGGAACCGACGGGGACCGGCGGGGTACTCCCTCGCCCTGTCGACCCCGGACGGGCGGGCGATCGACGGCCTCGTCGCGGACGCCCGCGCCCCCGACCGCCCTCCCGCGCCGGCCTCGGACGCGGACTGGAAGAGCGCGCTGAAGCAGTCGTTCCGCTCGTCGCTCGGCGGGAAGTTCGACGTCACGGTCGGCCGCTTCAAGGGCCGGAACAAGGCGGTCCAGGGCGTGTCGACCGACAAGGGCGTCGCGTGGAGGAAGTTCACCGTCCGGCCCGGATTCCCGAAGGACTCGCCGTCGAACCTCGCGTGGCTGAAGGAGTCGGTCACCAGGGACGTCGACGCGTTCCGCCTCCGCCTGACCACCGAGGGGGCCGAGCCGCCGAAGCTGCTGGTCACCTTCCAGGGGGAGGGAGGCGTCGACGGGCTCTCCGGCTGGAACCTGATCACCGAGCCGCGACGCGGCGCGATCCGCGCGCGGCTCGAGCGGTACGACCGCCTCGTCTACCAGTGCGAGCCGCGCGAGGCGACCGCCGCCGAGGAGCAGACGCTCGAGATCGAGTACGCCGACCGCCGCGTCACCGTGCGGTTCGGCGACGCGGTCCTGTTCGACCGGGTCCCGATCCGTCCGATCGCCGGTCGCCACCGGATCGGCTTCGCGACCTGGGGAGACCGACCGCGGCTCCGGCGGCTGAGCCTCGACGTGCCGAAGGAGCGCCGCGGGCGGTGAGCGCCGGCGGGACCCTGAACGAGGGGTGCGAGCACCGCGCGCCGGTCCCCGGCCGGAACGACGGGCTGAGCGCGCTGGCGCACCTCCTCGACCGCTTCCCTCGCGCGGACGAGACGACGTGGCGCCGCCGGCTCGGCTCCGGGGAGGTCCGGATCGACGACGCGCCGGTTCCGGCCGACCGCGTCGTCCGCGCCGGCGAGGTCGTCGTCTGGCGCCGGCCGCCGTGGCGCGAGCCGGACGTCCCGCTCGGTTTCGCCGTGCTGTACCGGGACGCCGACGTGCTGGCGGTGGGGAAGCCGAGCGGTCTTCCGACCCTCCCGGGGGGCGGCCGGTTCTACCTCCACACGCTCGGCCGGCAGGTGCGGCGGGCCGCGCCGGACGCCCGCCCCGCACACCGACTCGGTCGGCACACGACCGGGGTCGTCCTCTGCGGCCGAAGCGTCCGCGGGCGGCGAGCGCTCGCCGACGGGTTCCGGGACGGGACGATCGAGAAGGAGTACCTCGCCCTGGTCGAGGGGATCCCGCCCGCGGGCCCGACGCCGGTCGACGTCCCGCTCGGGCCGGTCCCCCACCCGAAGCTCGGGACGGTGACGGCGGCGTCGCCGCACGGGAAGCCGTCCCGATCGGAGGTCGTGCGTCTCGAACGACGGGGGGAACACGCGCTCTGCCTCGTCCGGATCGCGACCGGACGGGCCCACCAGATCCGGATCCACTGCGCGGCCCTCGGTCACCCGCTCGTGGGCGATCCGCTCTACGGACCGGACGGGCGGCCGAAGTCGGACGCGGTGCCGGGCGACGGGGGGTACCTCCTCCACGCGGCGCGGATCGTCTTCCCGCACCCGGCCGACGGGCGGCCGGTCGAGGTCACCTGTCCGCCGCCCCCGCCACTCCGCCCGCGACCGGCGCCCCGCTGAGGTCGGGTCGGGGTTCGAGGCCGACCTCCTCCAGGATCGCCGCCGCCGCGTTCGCCGCGGCGCGTCCCGGCTGGTGGAACAGGTCCTCGGCGAGCGCGCGTCGGATCTCGCTCTTCTCGTTCGGGTCGTCGAGCCGGCGATCGATCTCGGCCGTCATCTCGCCGACGTCGCGGACGACGTGTCCGGCCTTCCGGCCCCAGGTGTCGAGGTCGAACTGCGCGGCGTTCGGGCCCTCGAGGATCTCCGGGACGTCGAAGAAGACGATCGGCCGATCGAGGAGCGCGTACTCGAACGCGCAAGACGAGGCGTCGGTCAGGAGCAGGTCGGCCGCGAACAGGAGCGGGACGATGTCGAACCCGAGGTCGCACCGCAGCCGCTCTCCCTCCAGCGTCCGGAGGCGGGCGAGCCAGTCGATCGAACACTTCGGGTCCGGGTCGGCGTGGTCGTGCGGCTTGCAGATCACGTTCACGTCGAGGCGGGCGAGCGCGTCGAGGATCTCCTCCCCGTGCCGGAAGAGCGAGTTGCCGGCGTCGCCGGTCGGCGCGTACAGGACGGTCCTGCGGTCGGGGTCGAGCCCGAGTCCGCGCAGGATCGCCTCCCGATCGAGCGAGCCGTCGACCAGGCGGTCGAGCTTCGGCAGCCCCACCATCCGGAGCCGGGGGTCGTCGTCCCGGAGCAGCCCCGACTCGACGAAGCGACGGCGGTGGTACTCCCCCGGCAGGAAGAGCCGGTGGTACCGGAGCGCCTTCTCCTTGACGCAGTAGTTCTTGAACGACACGCCGTGGAAGATCTGCACCGTGCGATCGGCCCGCCGATTGTGCAGCTTGTCGTTGAAGTTCGGCGTGACGTACAGGTCGAGCGGCAGGTTCCGGCCGACCTTGTAGTGCACGACCCCGTCCTCGATCCCCGACTCGGAGAAGAACCGGCGCGGGTCCTCGCGGAGGTCGTCCTGGTTCCGGCGCACGCGCTTGAAGTGCATGAAGTGGAAGAGCCGCAGCCGCGGATCGCGGGCCAGCCGCTCGGCCACGCCGCGGTACATCACCACGCTCACGCCGTTGTCGGCGGAGAACCCGATCCACTTGCGTCGACGAAGGAGCGCCACCGCGGGAGCGTAGCAGAACCTCCCCGCCCTCTTCACGCCGCTCGAACCGGGGGCGCGTTCGACGGCGGCTCGCGTAGACTCCCGACATGGACGAGGCGTCGGAGCTGGTCGAGGTCGATCGCCGCCCCTCGCGCGAGCAGTCGCGCGAGCGGGCGCTGGTGCTGGAGGCGGCCGGCGTCGAGTACGCGCACCGCGACCTCGGCGGCGAGTGGGTCCTCCTGGTGCGGGGGCGGGACGCGGAGCGCGCGCGTCGGGAGCTCTCCTCGTACACCGACGAGAGCGAGGCGTGGCCGCCCCCCCCTCCGCGCGCGCGGGTCGTCCCGACGGTCGGGACGTCCGCGGCGCTCCTCTGGACGCTCACCCTCGGCACGTTCTGGCTGCTGCAGTCGGCCGACGCGTTCGGCGCCGACTGGGCCCGCCTCGGGCGGTCGCAGGGCTCGATGATCGACGGCGGCGAGTGGTGGCGGGCCTGGACCTCGCTCACGCTCCACGCCGACGGGCCGCACGTCGCCGGCAACCTCCTGTTCGGTTCCCTCTTCGTCGGCGTCGCGAGCCAGTACTGCGGCACCGGGATCGCGTTCCTCGGCGCCGTGACCTGCGGCGCGGCGGGGAACGCCGTCAACGCGTGGCTCCGCGCGGGGACCTCGACGTCGCTCGGCGCCTCGACCGCGGTCTTCGCGGCGCTCGGTCTCCTGGTCGGCGCCCAGGCGCGGCGGCGGCACCCGGACGGCGGACGACGGTTCCA
>JAUIEL010000201.1 GCA_030428825.1 bacterium | reverse complement strand
CGCCTTCCTCGGCCCACGCGCCGAGCCGGGCCGGCCACGGCGCGGCCTCCGGCTCCTCGGCGGGGAGGAGCGCCGCGCCGATCAGGGCGACGAGCGAGGCGACGGGCATGGCCGGGAGGCGCGCGCGCTCAGCCGAGCGCGAGCATCCGGTCGAGCGGCACGCGCGCGGCCTTCCGGAGCTCCTCGTCCATGACGATCTCCGGCTTCAGGTCGCGCAGGCAGAGGTAGAGCTTCTCGAGGGTGTTCAACTTCATGTGCGGGCACTCGTTGCACCGGCACGACTCCTCCCCCTCGAACGGCGCCGCGATCAGGCGCTTCCCGGGCGCGAGCCGCTGCATCTGGTGGAGGATGCCGGTCTCGGTCCCGACGATCAGCTCGTCCGCGTCCGCCGTCTTGACGTGGTTCAGGAGGGCGGTGGTCGAGCCGATGAAGTCGGCGTGGCGCAGGATCGCCGGCTCGCACTCCGGGTGGGCGATGAACTCGGCGTGCGGGTACTCCGCCCTCAGGTCGAGGATCTTCCGCTCGGAGAACGTCTCGTGGACGATGCAGGTCCCCTGCCAGAGCTTCATGTCCCGCCCGGTCTTCTTGTTGAGCCAGGCGCCGAGGTTCCGGTCGGGGACGAACAGGATCGGCTGGTCCTCGGGGAACGACGCGACGACCCGCTCGGCGTTGCTGGACGTGCAGATGCAGTCGGCCAGCGCCTTCACGCCGGCGGTGCAGTTGATGTACGCGATCACCGCGTACTCCGGGTGCGCCGCCTTCCACTCGGCGAGCGCCTCGGGCGGGCACGAGTCGGCGAGCGAGCAGCCGGCCTCGAGGTCGGGGACGACGACCGTCTTGGTCGGGTTCACGATCTTCGCGGTCTCGGCCATGAAGTGGACGCCGCAGAAGACGATCACGTCCTGGTCCGCCTTCTCCGCCGCCTGCGCGAGCGCCAGCGAGTCGCCGAGGAAGTCGGCGAGGTCCTGGATCTCCGACTCCTGGTAGTAGTGGGCCAGGAGGACGGCGTTCCGCTCCTCCTTCAACCGACGGATCTCGGCTTCGAGGTCGGTCCGGGGCGGCAGGTCGAGACGGGTGTTCGCGAGCGTCGGCATGATCGCGACATGTTAGCAGGCCGTCGAGGAACTGCCGTGGGTCGGCGGCGAGTTCCTCGCGGCCGAGATCGGGGCGCGCATCCGGAGGCGACTCGCGATTCGTCGCGATCCGGAGGACGCGGTCCACGCCGGGTTCGGCCGCGTGGAGCCGCCGCAGCCCTCGGGTCTTCTTCGACGCCCGGTGGGCCCACGATCAGGGGGGCGCGCGCGGATCGAGAGGTCCGCGAGGATGGTCGGAGCGCTCCTCTTCGAGCGCGCGCCACGTCCGCCGGAGGATCCCCCAGCGGAGGCTTCCGAGGAGTCCGGGCCAGTCCGCCTCGAACCGGGCCGCGAGCCGCCGGGTGAGGTCGTCGATCCGCGCGTCGGCGTCCGTCTCCTCCGACTCGACGGGCGGCTCGAACCGCAGCTCGACCCGGCCCTCCGCGGAGATCGAGGAGAAGAGCGGGACGAGCGCCGCCGCGGCGCCGACGGCGAGCGACGCGGGGCCGAGCCGGAAGCGTCGCCGTCCGCCGAGGAACGGCACGTCGAGCCCCGCCGTCCCGTGCACCCCGTCCCCGCCGATCACGACGACGCCCCCGGCCTCGAGCGCGGCCGAGGCCCGGCGGAGCTGCAGCGTCCTCTGCGCGATCCGCTCCGGCCGCTCCCGTTCGTCGGCCCGCCGCGAGGGGCGATGGATCGGCGCGATCGCCCTTCCGGCGAGGACCGGGAGGACGCGCAGCAGCCGCGCGTGACGGATCCCCGTGTGCGCGACCGCGAGCACGACGCCGCGACCGGGGACCGCGAGCGCCTCCTCGAGGTGAGGTCCGCCCACGACGTCGACCCACCGCTCGAACGCGGCCGGCCGCGCGAGCGCCCGGGCCCGCCACTCGACCCAGGTGTTCGCGAGGAGCGACCGGCGCGCCGTCGCTTCGAGCGGTTCGTCCGGCGCGAGGCGGGCGTGCCAGCGGGCGACGAGCGCCAGCGGGTCGGAGAACCATCGCCTCCGGACCGCCTCCGACGCGAACGCCGCGCGCTGCAGGCGGACGCCGAGCCCGTACGGGAGCGCGCGCCCGCCGGCGTACGGACCATGCACCAGCGTCCCCCGGGGCGGGACGGCGACCGGGGTCCGGACGCCGTCGTCGTCGGACCCGGCGCCGGACTCGAGCGCGGCGGCGAGGAGACGGACGGTCAGGTCGGCCGAGATCGCCGCGGGCGGCACGGCGCCGCCGGTCTCCCGCTCCGCCGCCGCGACCAGGGCGGCGAGCGCGAGCGAGTCGCCTCCGAGGTCGAAGAACCGGTCGTCGATCCCGACCGCACCGACTCCGAGCGCGTCGCCCCATGCCGCGGCGAGGCGCGCCTGGAGCGGCGTCGTCGGCGGCGTCGCCGGGACCTCCCGTGACGAGGCCGCTCGCCCCGGGTCGGGCAGCGCCTCGCGGTCGACCTTGCCGCTCGCGGTGAGCGGGAGCGACGACATCACGACCACGCGCGCCGGGACCCAGTGCGCCGGAGCCCGGGCCCGGACCTCCCGCCGGATCGACGCGGCGGTCGGCGCGCGCGACGGCGCCGGCTCGACCCAGGCGACCAGTCGCGGCTCGCCGCTCCCGACGACGCGCAGGGCGGCCGCCGCGTTCCCGACCTCCTCGAGGTCGCGGATCGTCCGCTCGACCGCGCCGAGGTCGACGCGCTGGCCGCGGACCTTCACGCGCGCGTCGCGCCGGCCGAGCACGGTCAGCGAGCCGTCGGCGTCGATCCGTCCGAGGTCTCCGGTCCGGTGGAGGGGGGGCGTCGGAGCGACGACGCCGGTCGACCGGCCGACGTGGGCGACCGCGATCTCCCCCTCGTCCTCCGGCGTCGGGGCCTCGATCGGCGCGCCGTCCGGGTCGAGCAGGACGACGGCCTTCCCCGCGACCGGCCGTCCGACCGGGACCGTCCGACCGGCGCGGGCGAGCTCCTCGGCGCGGCGGCGGTCGATCGAGTGCTGCGCGATCAGGTTCGTCTCGCTCGCTCCGTACCCGACGACGACCCGGGCGTCCTCGGCCAGGAGCTCGAACGTCGCGGCGAGCTCCCCGCCGTCGAGCCGGTCGCCGCTCAGGTTCAGGAGGCGGACGCTCGGGATCGGCGCGCGGTCGACGCCGGCGAGCCACCGTCGGAGCAGGGCGATCGGGAGGTTCAACCCCGTGATCCCCTCCGCTCGGACCCAGGGCGGCAACGCCTCGACGCCACGTCGTCGGACGTCGAACGGGTGGAGGGACGCGCCGGTGGTCAACGGTCCGAAGACGTCGGGGAAGGCGGCGGCGAACTGCATCGGGATCACCGACGCCTGCCGGTCTCCCGGTCCGATGCCGCTCACCGCCACCGCCTGGTCGACGCGATCGGCGAGGCTCCGGTGGAGCGTCACGATCCCCTTCGGCCGGCCGGTCGAGCCGGAGGTCGTGACGATCAGCGCCGGCGACTCCGGATCGACCGGGACCGGGGCCACCCCGCTCCGTCCGCCGAGTCCGTCGGCGGGGCGGACCGAAACGACGAGTCGCCCGCCGGCGAGCCGGTCCGCCCGGGCCCGGTGCCCGGGGTCGGCGACGAGGACCCGCACGTCCGTCGCGACGAGCGTCGCGGAGAGGACCGCGTCGTCCTCGGCGGCGGCGAGCGGGACCGCGCAGGCGCCCGCGCGCAGGACGCCGAGGAGGGCGGTGATCGCGTCGGGGCCGGGGGACGCGAGGACGCCGACGGTCCCGGCCGGCGAGCTCTCCTCTCCGCGCGCGGCACGGATCGCCCCGGCGAGTCGCGCGACCCGGCGGTCGAGCTCACCGAAGGAGATCCGCTCTCCGTCCGCCGCGACGGCCGGCGCGTCGGGAGCCTCCGCCGCGCGCCGCCGGAAGCGGGCGTCGACCGGCTCGAACGTCACGCCGACGACGCTCGCGCCGCGGTCCGGGAGAGGTGCCGGACGATCGCCTCCGTCATCCCGCGCGTCCCGACCGCGACGTGCCCCGGCTCGCGGCGGAGGTCGTCCGTCCGGAGACCGTCCTCGAGCGCGGCCCGGATCGCGCCGCGGAGGGCGGCCGCGTCGTCTCCGCGGCGGAGCGTCCGCTCGAGCGCCATCGCCAGCGCCGCGAGCATCGCCAGCGGGTTCACGCGGTCCTTCCCCGCCAGCGGTCGGATCGTGCCGTGGTCGGTCTGGTACGTCGCGTGCCCGCCCGGCGAGAGGTTCGCGGCCGGGACGAGGTTCCGGCTCTCGTACAGGACCGACGGGACGAGATCCGCGAGCACGTCCCCCGCCTCGTCGTCGGTCGCGACGACCCCGAACTCGTCCCGCTCGAGCCACATGTCCGAGAACCCGGCGCCGGACGGGCGATGCTCGTACCGGACCTCCGGGTGCGCGCGCGCGGCCTCCTCGAAGACGGAGAGCCAGAGCTCGCCGAGCGGGCCGAGCACCGAGGTCTTCAGGATCGACGTCAGACGCCGCCGCGGGTGCTCCTCCGCGAGCGCGAACGACGTCTCGGCGAGGAACCGGAGCGACTCCTCGCGCCACTCCGCGGTGGCGACGACCGTCCCGCCGCGCCGCTCGACGGTCGAGGCGTGGTACAGCCCCTGCGACCCGTCGCGCACGACGACCGTCCGGAGCTCCGGGAAGCGCGACAGCTCGGGGTACGGGTTCAGCGGGACGACGTGCGCGATCGGCCCGAGCTCGTGCCGCAGCCGGTACAGGATCGGCGCCGGCAGCGAACCGCGGACGACCGCGCCGCCCCGACCGCGCACCTCCTCGAGGAACGCCCCGAGCGCCTCGTGCAACCCGTCGTGGAACCGCTCCTCCTCGATCTCTTCGCGCCAGCGGTCGTCGTCGAAGCGGATCAGCTCGATCGGCGCGTCGCCGCGATCGCCGAGGGCCGCGGAGCAGGTCCGCACCGCTCGGATCAACTCGCGGCCGGTGCCGCCGCCTTCGATCAGGCCGAGGGGAGGAGCGGTCATGGGGGGGATCCGCCGGACAGGAGGGAGGTCGTTCGCTCCGATCGTACGCCGCGGTCGCTCGGGGGCGAACCGGCGGGCGTCGAATCCCGACCCGATTCCGCCGCCCCGACCGGGGGATCATTCCCGCTCGAAGCGGAGCTCGAACTCGGCGTCGCTCGCGGCGACCTCGACGACCGCGTGCGAGACGCCGCCGATCGTGCGCCGGACGACCGCCATCGGCACGCCGACGCCGCGCGAGACCGACGTGACCCGCCCCCACGTCTCCGGGACGGCGATCGCGAATCCGTACGACGTCCTCGGTCGCACGGTCACGCGCAGCCGGTCGCCGACGACCTGGCTCCGCACCGTCGACCCCGCCCGCCACGACCAGAACGACTCGAACGACTGCATGGTCATCGGACGATGCCCGGTCCGGACCGCCTCCCGGGCCGCGTGCTCGAACAGCGCGGCCCCCTCCGGCGTCCGGACGATCAGGTGGGGGTGGAACAGCAGGACGAGCGCGCCCTTGTGCCGCGCCGCGTTCGTCTCGAACATCCGGCTGAAGTACCGCGCGTCGGCGCCGCCCCAGTCCTCCTGGTTCACGAACGGCAGCTCGCGGAGCGGCAGCGGGAAGCCGTTCTCGTCGAGGATCGCGTACGGGCGCGCGGTCCCGAAGAGGTGGCCACGCCCCTTGTTGGCGCCGAACGTCGAGTCGAGGCGGATCCCCGCGCCGGCGAGCGCCCGGAAGGTCGACGTCCAGGTCGGGCCGACGATCAGGTAGTGGTTCCGGTTCGCCGCGACGCGGGGCGGCGACGGATCCGGGTCGAGCCGCTCCTTCTGGTCGGCGCCCGACTCGACCCACGCGACCGGCTCGATCGGCCCGACGCCGTGCGGCATCGGGAAGCGGTTCCAGTGCAGCTCGATCCCGCTCATCAGGAGCTGCTGCGGCGTCCAGTCCTCTTCCATCCGCGGGTGGGGGATCACGAAGCTCGTCCCCTTCACGCCGAGCCGCTCGTCCCACCGGTGCATCTCCTCCGTGGCGTCGCCCCCCTGGAAGTCCTCGTCGTGCGTCATCAGGACGACGCCCTGCGATGCGGCGGGGAACCAGAGGACGCGCGGGAGCGGCGGCGCGGCCGGCGGGTCGAGGAGGCGGACGACCGCGCGGGCCAGCAGGTCGGCGAACGGGACCTCGTTCGTCCGGAGCCGCGGGTCGGCGACCAGGTCGTCCGGCTCGAGGATCCCCTCGTAGTCGCCGTGCCGCTCCTCGAGCGTGAAGTCGTCGCGCGTCGGCGCCCCCTGCAGCATCGTGGTGAGCCAGCGCGCGACGTCGACCGCCGCCACGACGACCCGCCCGCGGCCGACGCGGCGGGCGAGGAAGAGCCCGTGCCCGAGGTCGACGGTCCCGACGTCGGCGGGGAGGAGGAGGCGGCCGCCGTCCGGAGGCGGGACCGGCGCCCCGAGCCAGTCGGCGACGTCGGCGGCGTCGAGCTCCGGCGGGACGAGGTCGGCGGGGAACGTCCCGCGGCCGCCGCCGTCGCGCGCGCCGGCGAGCGCGAGGAGCCCTTCGCGGAGCGGCGCGGCGGCCCGCGGCCCGTCGATCAGGACGACGCCGCCCCCCTCGGCGAACGCGCGGAGCGCGGCCGGGTCGACGCGGCCGTGCGCCGAGGCCGAGACGACGACCGCTCGCGCGGCGAGCTCGGGCGCGGCGCCGGACGAGAGGTCGGCGAGGTCGTGCGGGCCGAGCTCCGCCTCGAGGAGGTTCCTCCAGGCGTACGAGAGGTCGAGACCGGCGTGCGAGCGGGCCGCGGCGGCCCTCTCGACGGCGTCCCCGTCGACGAGGAGGAGGACGTCGCCGGCGCCGGCGCGCGGCGTCGGTCGCGCGCCGACGACCTCCACCTCCTCGGGGACGGACCGGATCGTCCACGGATGGAGATCGAGCCACCGGAGCCCCCCGAGGAGGCCGGCCGCCGCGAGCCCGATGAGGAGCGTCCGTCGCCGCATGTCGTTCCGCGTGCTAAGCTTCGAGGGTCTCACCGGTCCGAACCGCCGCGCCCTGCCCAGACCCTAGCCGGGACACCCGACCTCGTGAAGCACTCCGCCCTCGCCCCGCTCCTCGCCCCTCTCTTCACCGCGAGCCTCTCCGCGCCCGCGGGCGCCGCCGACCCGATCCCGCTCGGGCCCGAGTTCGTGGCGACGTCCCTGACCGCGAACGTCCAGAAGCAGCCGCGTGTCGCCTGCGACGACGACGGGAACTTCGTCTACGTCTACTCGCGGTGGAACGTCTACGCGCGCCGGTTCGATCGGGACGGGACGCCGCTCTCGAACGACACCCTCGTCAACCCGACGAACAACGGAGGCGAGCAGGACGAGACCTGGGTCGCGGTCCACCCGACGACGGGCGACACCTGCCTCGCGTGGAGCGACCGGCACGGCGGCGACGGCTTCCAGATGGGGATCGGCGGGCGGTTCCTCCGGGCCGACGGGACGGCGTACGGACCGGAGTTCTTCCTGAACACCCACACCGACCAGTCTCAGTTCGACCCGCGCATCGCGTTCGCGCGGAACGGCCGCGCGGTCGTCGCGTGGACCGACGCCGGCCTCGACGGCTCGGCCGGCGCGTACGGGCGGATCTTCCTCGCCGACGGGACGCCGCTCGGTCCCGAGTTCCTGTTGAACCAGCCGAGCACGTTCACGCAGATCCAGCCGGACGTCGCCTGCGACGCGCAGGGGAACTTCGTCGCCGCGTACGTCGACGCCTCGGGGAAGTACGGCGAGCCGCGCCAGATCCTCGCGCGCCTCTTCGACGCGGACGGCGTCCCGCTCGGGAACGAGTTCCTCGTCAACACGGTCTCCGCCGGCATGCAGCGGTACCCGTCGGTCGCGCGCGGCGCCGCCGGCGACTTCGTGATCGCCTGGCACGACGAGAGCGGGAACGACGGGAGCGGCTTCGGGGTCTTCGCGCGCGCGTTCCATCCGGACGGCACGCCGAAGGGTCCGCAGTTCACGCTCTCGACCACCACCGCGGGCGACCAGCGGATCCCGCTCGTCGAGTGCGACTTCGTCGGGAACTTCGTCGCCTCCTGGGAGGACTGGTCGTCCGGTGACGCCGACGCGAAGGCGCGCCGGTTCGACGTCGACGCGAACCCGCTCGGGGGAGAGTTCACGCTCCACGCCGCGGGGAAGCCCGGGAACCAGACCTGGCAGACGATCGCGCTCTCGCAGTCCGGTCAGCGGATCGTCGCGAGCTGGTTCGACTCGAACGGCGACGCGTACGCGCGGCTGTTCGACGTGCCGTACTTCACGCCGGACCAGGCGCCGACGCTCGGACAGACGACGACCTTCGCGTTCGACGTGCCGGGCGTCGGGGGGCAGCCGTACCTCTTCCTCCCGGCGCTCACGACGACCGGGATCCCGCTCGCGGACGGACGGACGCTCGGGCTCGGCTTCGACCCGCTCCTCCTGTTCGGGGTGCAGTTCCCGAACACGTCGGTCTTCACCGGCCTCGCGGGGACGCTCGACGGCGCGGGCGGGGGGAGCGCGCAGTTCCACGTCCCGAGCGACGCCGCTGCGTTCGGCGTGCCGGTCTCGTTCGCCCTCGTGACGTACGTCGGGACGCCGAACGACCTCCGGCTCCTCTCCGACGTCCGGACGTACGTCCTCCGGTGAACGCCTCGCCCTGCGTCCGAGCCACGCGGCTCCTCCGCGTCCTCCTCCTCCTCCCCCTCGCGGCGTCGTTCGCGGCGGCGGCGGCCGACGGGCGGCGCGTCCACCCGCGGATCGAGGCGTTCCGCGAGATCGCGGCGGAGCGACCGCTCGTCGTGGCGCACCGCGGCGACTCCTCCGAGTTCCCCGAGAACACCGTCGCCGCGTTCCGCTCCGCCGTCTTCCTGACCGCCGAGGTGGTCGAGCTCGACGTCCGGCAGACCGAGGACGGACGCTGGGTCTGTTTCCACGACGACACGCTCGACCGGACGACCGACGCGGCGGAGGTCCTCGGCGCGGAGGGCCTGAAGCCGGAGGAGCGGACCCTCCTCGAGCTCCGCCGTCTCGACGCGGGCGCGTGGAAGGCGGAGCGGTTCGCGGGCGTCCGCATCCCGACGCTCGACGAGGCGCTCGACGCGATCCTCCCGCGCGCCACGCCGCTGATCGAGCGGAAGACCGGGTCGGCCGAGTCGCTCGCGCGGTTCCTGCGGGAGCGGGAGCTGCTCGATCGGGTCGTGGTGCAGGCGTTCGACCACGAGTTCGTGGCGGAGTTCCGGCGTCACGCTCCGGAGGCGGCCCTCGGCGCGCTCGGGTCGGGGGAGATGACGCTCGACCAGATCGCCCGCTTCGAAGAGCTCGACGTCGACCTCGTCCACTGGAGGGCGGAGGACGTCTCCGTCGAGACGCTCCGGGTGCTCCGGAAGCGCGGCTTCCTGACGATGGTCTACACCGTGAACGACGACGTCGGGTTCGCCGGCGCGGCGGCGCTCGGGATCTCGGGGATCACGACCGACGACCCGAACCGCCTGCGGGGGAGGATCAAGGCCGGCTTCGCGCGGCGCGTCGACTGACGTCCGGTCCCCGACGCGCTCACCCGCCCTCGCGCCGGACGCGGGCGAGCTCCCGCATGCCGCGGCGGAACTCCTTCGGCTTCAGCGCGTGGAGTCGCCCTCCGACCGCGAAGCACTCGACCCGCAGGTCGGCGCGCCGCCGGGCGATCGCCTCGCGCAGCTCGGGGTCGTCCGCGCGGTCGGAGAGGACGGCGAGGTCGTGGTCATGGCCGAGCCGCTCGCCGAGGCGGGCGCCCGCCGACTTGGTGGGGCGGAGCACCTCGGGCCAGATCGGCCGGAGGAGCTTCAGGTGCTCGACGTGCCGCTTGACGTGCTTCCGCCACTCGTGCAGCCGCTCGACCGTCGGCTCGCGACGGGCCCGACGGTAGGCGCGCCTGGACGCGGCGTACGTCTCGCCGAACCTCCGGACGAGATCGTCGAAGTCGGCGTCCGCGAGCGGCCACGCGGCGATCTCCTCGTGGAGGCTCGCGAGCGCCTCGACCAGCGCGTCCCGGTCGACCGGGGCCGCGGCGTCGGCCCGGGCGGCGTCCCTCGCCTCGACGAGTCGGCTCCGCACGCCGGGCGCGAGGTCGGGTTCGCCGAGCTC
>JAUIEL010000909.1 GCA_030428825.1 bacterium | reverse complement strand
GGAGGGTCCGCGGGGTAGCTGAAGAGCGCCTGCACCGCGCTCCAACGGCTCACGTACCGCTCCGAGGCGACGTGGCCGAGCGCCACCGCCGCGTATCGCCGGACCGACGCGACCTCGCCCCGGTCGCCGAGCACCGCGAGGAGCGGCTCGACGGCGGCCGGCCCTCCGGTCCGGGCGAGGGCGTACAGGACGGCCCTCCGCGCCCCCGGACGGCGCTCCCCCTCCAGCCGATCGACGAGGGCGCGCTCGCCGGCGTGGTCCGCCTGGACGTGCAGGGCCAGCGCCGCGCGGAGGATCAGCTCGTCGTCGATCTCGTGCTCGAGGTCGTGGAGCAGCCGGTCCCGCTCCGTCGTGTCGCCGAGCATCCCGAGCGCCAGCGCGGCGTACGACCGGAAGACCGGGTCCCTGTTCGCGCGGAGCGCCTTCCGGATCGCCTTGGCCGCCCGCGCGTCTCCGGCGAGTCCGAGCGCGACCGCCAGCGCCGCCCGGGCGGAGAGCTCGCGCTCCTCCTCCAGCCGCGCGGTCAGCGGTTCGGGGCCGGCCGGATCCCGCGACAGCCCGATCCCGAGCGCGGCGAACGACACGCGCGAGCGCGCGCCCATGCGGATGCGCGGCGCATTCGCGACGCCGTGGTTCCCGAACAGCCCGCGCCGGCCCTCCGCCAGCGCCTGCAGGAGCGGCATCACCCCGTACCGGCCGCCGATCCTCCCCATCGAGACGGAGAGGAAGTTCCGGATCGTGACGTCTCCCTCCCGGCGCTGGCGTTCGCGGAGCCGCTTCAGCACGTCGCGCTCGTCCCCGCCCTCGAGGAACGCGCCGATCCCGAGGGCCGCGGCTCGGCGGGCGTGGGCGTCGTCGTCCTCCAGGAACCCGAGCAGGTCGTCCCGGCGCGTCCGGTCGCCGAGGTGCGCGAGCGACGACACGAGGTGTCCCCGGACGACCTTCGAGAGCGAGATCTTCCGCGCGAGGAGCGTGGTGACCGCGCCGGCGAGCGACGCGTCCCCGGTCACGCCCGCGCCGACCGCGACGCCGATTCGCGCCCGCGAGTCGAGCCGGAAGAACGTCTCCGGCGCGAGGAGACGGGCGAGCGCGAGCGAACGGGCGTTCGTCGGCGCCGACGGGGAGGCCGGCGCGGGGGTCTCTCCGACCAGGCGCGCCCCGAGCTCGATCGGCCCGAGGCGCCCCTCCGCGGTCCCGGCCACCAGTCGGCGCCCGTCCGCGAGGAACGCGAGCGCGGTGACCGGGCCGCCGGGACCGTCCACCCGTCCGCGCTCGCGGCCGCTCGCGTCGAGCAGCCGAACGGTGCCGTCCTCGGCGCCGATCGCGACCGTCCCTCCGGCGGGGGAGCGCGCCAGCGAGAGGATCGGCTGGTCGACCTCGGCCCAGGGGACGGCGTCGTCCGCGCTCCGTCCCGACCAGCGGACGATCCGGCCGTCGAGGCCGGCGGAGAGGAGGTCGTCCTCGTCGCGCGACCAGACGATCGCCCGGACGGCGGCGGTGTGCGGCGTCAGCGTGGCGAGGACCCGGCCGCTCCGGGCGAAGACGATCCGGATCGACCCGTCGTCCCCGCCGACGGCGAACTTCTCGCCGCCGGTCGGCCACCGACAGACGGCGGCCGCCGCGCCGTCCCCCTCGGCGTCGGAGAGCACGCGGCCGCCCGCGATCCGGAGCACGGTGGTCGTCCCGTCGACGTGTCCGACCGCGACGCGCTCGCCGCGCTCCGGCTCGATCGCCACGGAACGAGGAGTCCCGTCGACCGCGACCTCCGCCGGCCGCCCGCCGTCGAGGGAGAGGACCGTGACGGCGGAGGACGCGACCGCCGCCTCCTCGCCGTCGGGGGAGAGCGAGAGCGCGGCGATCGG
>JAUIEL010000908.1 GCA_030428825.1 bacterium | reverse complement strand
CGGCATCTCCTGGGAGGAGATCTCGATCGGCGACTACGTCCTCTCGGGCGGCGAGGTCCCGGCGATGGTGATCGTCGACGGGATCGCGCGGCTGCTCCCCGGCGTGCTGGGCGACGAGGAGTCGGCGGTGAGGGAGTCGTTCCGCGAGGGACTGCTCGATCACCCGCAGTTCACTCGCCCCCGGGTGTTCCGGGGGATGGAGGTGCCGGAGGTTCTCCTCTCGGGCGACCACGCCAGGATCGAGGCGTGGCGGCGCGAGGAGGCCCTGCGGCGGACCCGGGAACGGAGGCGCGCGCTCTCCGAGCCCGAGCGAAGAGACGACGGACAGCAGCGTCCCGACGGGGCGCCGACCGACTGAGGACGAGACCATGGACCTGATCGGCGATCTGCAGAAGAAGAGTCTGAAGGAGACGGTCCCGACGTTCGACGTCGGCGACACGGTCGACGTCGAGGTGAGGATCAAGGAAGGCGAGAAGGAGCGGATCCAGGTCTTCAGCGGCGTGGTGATCGCGAAGAAGGGCGGCGGGGTGAACGCCACCTTCACCGTCCGCCGGATCGTCCAGGGCGAGGGCGTCGAGCGCGTCTTCCCCGTCCACTCGCCGAAGGTCGCGGAGATCCGCGTCAAGCGCCGCGGCCGCGTCCGCCGCGCCAAGCTCTACTACCTCCGCGGCCGCACCGGGAAGGCGGCCCGCATCCCCGAGCGGCTCCCGGCCGCCGGCTCGAAGGCGAACAAGGGGAAGGGGAAGGCGTCCTCCTGACGGAGCGCCGGCCGCCCCCTCCCGTCCGCCCGCCGCGTCGGGCCCGATCCTGAACCACCGCCGGCCTCACGGACCGGCGCCCCGCAACGAACCGGAGTGTCCGGAGACATGGCGCACAACCAGACCCTCGTCCCCAACCTCGGAACGAGGTTCCTGATCATCCTCGCGGTGATCGTCGTCGCGGCGATCGGCCTCGTCGAGCGGCGGACGAAGTTCACGATGACCGACGGCACGGTCATGACCGGCAAGGTCGTCGAGGAGGAGTCGACCGACACGACCGTCGCGGTCGAGCGGCCGTCCGGCACCATCCTCCGCCTCGCGCGCGAGGAGATCGCGTCGGAGGACTGGTTCCACCTCGAGCTCGACCTGAACCTCGGTCTCGACCTGAAGGGCGGCACGTCGCTCCGGTACAAGATCGAGCTGCCGGAGGACGCGACGGACGAGCAGCGGCAGGACGTCCTCGACCAGACGGTCAAGACGTACAACGCCCGCCTCGACAACCTCGGGGTGAAGGAGCTCTCGATCCGGAAGGCCGGGACGAACGAGATCCACATCGAGCTCCCCGGGGTCTCGATGGAGGAGTCGGAGTCGTACGAGCAGGTCGTCCAGAGCCTCGGCGCGCTCGAGTTCCGGATCGTGGCGGACAACGTCCCCGGCGTGCTCGACCTGCCGTCCGAGCGGGCGAAGGTCGAGGCGCACCTGAAGAGCCTGAGCGACGCGGGCGAGGAGTGGACGCCGAAGGGGATCGACCTGACGCAGTTCGACGTCACCGGTCGCGGCGGCATCACGTACCGCTGGGTCCCGTACAGCGAGAAGACGATCCTCGAGGAGGGGCGTCAGGCGTTCCCGTTCGTGATGCTCGAGCTGAACCCGGCCGAGCGGTTCACCGGCGAGGACCTCGAGCGGACGTTCGTCACCGTCGACCAGGGCGGCCGGCCGGCGCTCGGCTTCAACATGAAGGTGTCGAGGGCGAGCGACTGCGGCGACTTCACGGAGAAGTACAAGGGACGCCAGATGGCGATCGTGCTCGACGGCGAGGTCGACACGGCCCCGAGCCTGAACGAGCGGATCGAGCAGCAGGGGCAGATCCACGGCGGCGGCGCGGG
>JAUIEL010000200.1 GCA_030428825.1 bacterium | reverse complement strand
ACTCCTTCGAGTTCGAGAAGGCGCGGTGCTATCGTCGCCCCGCCGGTCCCGGAGGAGGTGCGTCGATGGCTCCCCGTTCGAGTTGGAAGGGATTCCTCCGCCTCAGCCTCGTCTCCGTGCCGGTGAAGGCGTACTCGGCGACGAACTCGGGCGAGGAGATCCGCCTGAATCAGCTCCACAAGGAGTGCCACAGCCGGGTCCGCTACCAGAAGGTCTGCCCCGAGCACGGCGAGCTGAAGAGCGACGACATCACCACCGGGTACGAGTACGCCAAGGACCAGTACGTCCTCGTCGACCCGGAGGAGGTGCAGAAGCTCCGCGCGCAGTCGGACAAGACGATCGGGATCGACGGCTTCGTCCCCCCCGACGCGATCGATCCGAAGTACCTCGGCGGCCGGACGTACTATCTCGCGCCCGACGGCGTGGCGGGGAAGAAGCCGTTCGCGCTCCTCCACCGCGGGATGGAGGACGCCGGAGTCGCCGCGGTCGCGACGATCGTCCTCGGCGGCCGCGAGCAGCTCGTGCTGATCCGACCGACCGAGAACGTCTTCACGATGTCGGTCCTGACGTACGCGCGGAAGGTGAAGCCGCTCGACGAGTTCACGCCGCTCCAGGAGCCGCAGGAGCTGACCGACGACGAGCTCGGGCTCGCCCGCACGTTGATCTCCGCCTCGACGAAGGAGGAGTTCGACTTCTCGACGTACGAGGACCGGTACGTCGCGAACCTCCAGCAGATCATCCGCGCGAAGGTCGAGGGGGAGGAGATCGTCGAGGCGAAGGACCACGAGGAGCCGAAGATCCTGAACCTCATGGACGCCCTGAAGAAGAGCGTCGCCGAGGCGCAGGCGGCCCGCGCGACCGAGACGCCCGCGCCGAAGAAGAAGCAGAAGAAGGCGACCAAGCGGAAGGCCGCCCCGAGCGCGAAGGCCGGCAAGAAGGCGCCGGCGCGCCGCGCGACGAAGAAGAAGAGCGGTTGACGCGGTGCGTCGCGTCGCGGAGCCCGGCGTGACCGACGCGGCGAGCCCGGCCGAGGCGCGCGACGAGCGCGTCCTCAAGCACGACCGGAAGGCCCGCGTCGTGGTCGCCGACCGGGGCGACGGGCCGGTCCTCGAGAAGACGTACGTGACGCTCCCCCACGTCGTCTGGCGGACGTTCGGCCAACGTCCGAAGGCGCGCCGCGAGCACGACAACCTCGCCGCCCTCGTGGCCGCCGGCGTCCCGTGCGTCCGGCCCGGCTCGTGGTCGGCGTCGAGGAAGCTCGGCTGCACGCTCCGATCGACGGTCGTCATGGAGTGGATCGACGACGCCCGCGACCTCCTCTGGCACCTGAAGCGGCCGCCCGGCCGCGAGCCGATCCGGCGGCGGCGCGCGCGGATCGCCGCCTACGGCCGCCTCCTCCGCACGCTGCACGATCGCGGGTTCGTGAGCTCGAGCTGCTCCCCGCGCAACGTGCTCGTCCAGGACGTCGCCGGCGAGGAACGCCTCCTCCTCTGCGATCAGCCGCAGCTCCTCCACATCGGTCGCCCCCTCGTCGGCACCCGGCTCGCGTCGATCGACCTGTTCGACGCGGCGTTCGCGCCGCGCCGCCGGAAGCTCCTCTCGGCGACGGAGCGCCTCCGCCTCCTCCGGGAGTACGCGGACGGCGACCGCGCGATCGTCCGCGGGCTGTGGCGGACGCTCGACGGACGCTCCCGCGCGACCAACCAGGCGGGGAAGCGCTGGTGCCACGCGCGGTCCCGCCTCCCGTTCCTCGGCGGTCGTCCCGGCGCGCGCTGACCGCCGCGCACCCGCTCCGCGGAGTACCCTGGAGGGATGGAGCGCTCGCTGCCGGAGTTCGTGCCGCCGATGCTCGCGCGGTCGGGAGAGCCGTTCGACTCGGACGAGCACCTGTTCGAGGTGAAGTGGGACGGAATGCGCGTCCTCACGTTCGTCGGTGAGGACGGCGTCCGGCTGCTCAACCGGAACCGCCGGGACGTCGCGCCGCGCTTCCCCGAGCTCTCGTTCCTCGAACGCGTCGAACCGGGGGCGATCCTCGACGGCGAGCTCGTCGCCCTGGTCGACGGCGCGCCCGACTTCCGCCGGCTGATGTCGCGCGTGCAGGCGCGCGACCCGCGACGGATCGACGCCCTCGTGCGCGGGACCCCGGTCCAGTACGTCGTGTTCGACCTCCTCCACCGGCGGTTCGAGCCGACGTTCGACCTGCCGCTCGCGACGCGCCGGGAGCGGCTCGCCGAGGTCGTCGACGCGGTCGGCGATCCGCGCCTCGTCCTCTCCGACGGCGTCGTCGGGCCGGGGAGGGAGTTCTTCGAGCAGGTCGCCGCGCGCGGCATCGAAGGGGTCGTGGCGAAGCGGCTCGACGCGCCGTACCGGCCGGGGAAGCGGACCGACGCGTGGATCAAGATCAAGGGGCGCCACCTCCTCCATTGCCTGATCCTCGGTTGGATCGAGGAGGAGGACGACCTCCGCTCGCTCGTCCTCGCCACCGAGGAGGACGGCGCGCTGGTCTGCGTCGGACGGGTCGGGAGCGGGCTCGGGGCGGCGGACCGCGCGCGGCTCCTGCCGATGCTCCGGGCACGGCGTCGCGACGCCCCGTTGATCGACGTCCCGTCCGAGCACTCCGCCGCGGCGTGGGTCGCGCCGGAGCTCTACTGCACCGTGTCGTTCCTCGAGCGGACGCCGGACGGCCTCCGCGCGCCGGTCTTCACCGAGCTGGTCGACGAGTGACCCGCCCGCGCCGCTGCGAGCGGACCCGCGGACGGGTATGCTCTCCCCCATCGCCATGGAGACCGATCGTCAGGGAGAGCTCGACGGAGCGACGGTGGCGATCACCGGTCGGCTCGCGTCGATGACGCACGAGGAGGCCGCGCTCCGGATCGCGCGGGCCGGCGGCCGCTTCGTCACCACCCCGACGCCGGAGACCGACCTCCTCGTGGTCGGCGAGGGCGGACCGCCGCTCGGGGACGACGGCGCGATCACCCAGAAGCTCGCCCGCGCGCGCGCCCTCCTCGAGGACGGCTCCCGGCTGCTCGTCGTCGGCGAGGACGACTTCCTCGCCCGTCTCGGCCTGCAGGAGAAGCGGGCCGACCTCCACCGCCTCTACACCACCGCGCAGCTCGCCCGCATCCTCGGGGTCCCGACCGGCGACATCCGGAGCTGGGTCCGCCACGGGCTGATCCACCCCGCCCGGACGGTGAACCGGCTCTGCTGGTTCGACTTCCAGCAGGTCGCCGCCGCGCGCCGCCTGCAGGACCTGAAGCGGGCCGGCGTCTCCGCCGCCCGGATCCGCCGCAGCCTCGAGCAGGTCGAGCAGTGGCTCCCCGACGCGCCCCGCATCCTCGCCCAGCTCGAGCGGCTCGAGCGGAAGGAGAAGCTCGTCGTCCGGCTCGAGGACGGCCGCCTCGCCGAGGCGAACGGGCAGCTCTTCCTCCCGTTCGACGCGTTCGGACCGGGGGACGACCGGACCCCGACCATCCCGCTGCCGCGCGACGGCGAGGGGGACTGGTTCGAGGTCGGCGCCCGGGCGGAGGAGGAGGGGCGCCTCGAGAACGCCGCGTACGCCTACCGGCGCGCGCTGTCCGAGGGACCGCGGCGCGCCGAGGTCTGCTTCAACCTCGGCAACGTCCTGTACGCGCTCGAGCGGACGGAGGAGGCGGCGCAGCGGTTCCGTGAGGCGACCGAGCTGGAGCCGGACTACGTCGAGGCGTGGAACAACCTCGGCAACGCGCTCTCCTCGCTGAACCTCCTCGGCGACGCGGTCACCGCGTACCAGCGGGCGCTCGGGTTCGCGCCGGACTACGCCGACGCCCACTTCAACCTCGCCGAGACGTTCGCCACGCTCGGCCACGTCGACCGGGCGCGGACGCACTGGCTCCGGTACCTCGAGCACGACCCGAACAGCTCGTGGGCGACCGAGGTGAAGGAGCGGCTCTCCCGCCTCGAACCGAGCGACGCCGACTGACGCCGCGGGGCGTCACCCCCGCACCCACTCCGCCAGCGCCTCGATCGCCGGGAGGAGCTCCTGGCGATCGGTCAGGACGGCGCGGAACCCGTCCCCCCGCTCGTCGACGCGGCGCGCGGCGGTCCGGATCGTGAAGTCAGTCGGATGGAGCGGCCCCTCCAGCTCGTCCCACTCGAGCGGCGTCGA
Source organism: bacterium (assembly GCA_030428825.1). Lineage (GTDB taxonomy): Bacteria > Planctomycetota > B15-G4 > B15-G4 > JADJEK01 > JAUIEL01. Next base: position 6,072 of record JAUIEL010000200.1, on the reverse strand, counting down.
GACGCACGCCCCCCGCACCGGCCGCGGCACCCACGGCGGGACGACGGTCTGGCTCTTCCGGTTCTGCCCGTAGTCGAGGTAGACCTTTCCGCCGCGCCGCGCGGGGGTCCGCTCGACGGTCGAGATCTCCGGGAGCTCGCGCGCGATCACCCGGGCCACGCCCTCGCAGAACATCCGCGTCTGCTCGTACGTGTACCCCGGGACGAGCGGGACGTAGACGTGCATCCCCGTCGCGCCGGACGTCTTGAGGAGCGGCCGCAGCCCGATCCCCCGCAGCACGCGGCCGGCCCGCCGCGCGATCTTCACGACGTCCTCGAACGGCGACTCCTTGGCGTCGAGGTCGAGGACGACCCAGTCGGGCTGCTCGAGCGAGCCGCGGCGCGACAGCCACGGGTGCAGGTCGATCGAGCCGAGGTTCACCAGGTAGAGGAGGGCGTCGCGGTCGTTCACGATCATGTGCGGCACGACCTCCCCCTTCGAGTCGCTCGCGACGTCGACCGTCTCGATCCAGTCCGGGAGCTGCTCGTTCGCGCGGCGCTGGTAGAAAGACTTCCCCTCGATCCCGTCCGGGTACCGGAGCATGTGGATCGGGCGGTCCCGCAGGTGCGGCAGGAGGACGTCGGCGACCGTCTCGTACCACTCCACGAGGTCCCCCTTCGTGTACCCCTCCGCCGGCCAGTAGACCTTCTCGAGGTTCGTCGGCCGGACTCGACGGCGCGCCGCCGGACCGCGCGACGTCGCCGGCGCCCGATCCTCGTCCACGTCGATCGACCGCCAGTCGGACGACGGGCCGGCGGCGTACCGCGACGCGGCGCGCTTCGCGACCATCCCCGGCAGCCCGGCGGCGACGACGGCCGAGGCCAGCTCGTCCCCCCGCCCCGCGACGTGGTCGACGAACAGCACGTGCGGGTCGGCGGCGACGATCGCGCGGAGCGCCGCCTTCCGGTCGAGCAGCGGCAGCCCGCGCAGGTCGAATCCGTCGAAGTGGAGGACGTCGAACAGGTAGAGCTGGCGCGGCGCGTCCGAGCCGGGCTCGAGCGCGGCGCGGCTCGGCCGGCCGTCGTCGTCGAGCGCGACGAGCACGCCGTCGACGAGCGCGTCGTCGGCGCGGAGCTTCCGGAGTCCGGCGGCGATCCCGGGCGGCGTCCTCCGGAGCCCGCGCAGCCGGACGGCGTCCCCGCGCTTCTCCGCCAGCACCCGCCGCCCCTCGAACCGCATCTCGAACAGCCAGTCGAGGTCCGTGAACGGCGCCGCGTCTCCGCCCGTCCTCATCGTCCGGGCCCGCGCGGGGAGGGGCGCCGCCGGCGCCGAGGAGAGGTCGACGCCGAGGACCGAGTCGCGCGCCGGACCCGCGTACCGGTCCTTCGACTTGAACAGGAGCCAGTGCCGCGGCCCGCCCTGCGTCTTCACGAGGTGCCACTCGCCGCGCAGGCGCCGCCCCGACAGGACCACCTTCACCTCGCCGGCCGCGATCGCCGCCGGCATGTCGTCCGCCTTCACGACCCGGTACGTTCCGCGATCCCAGATCGTCATCGTCCCCGCGCCGTACTCCCCCTTCGGGATCGACCCGGAGAACGACTCGTACTCGAGCGGGTGGTCCTCGGTCCGGACGGCGAGGCGCTTGTCGCGCGGGTCGTACGAGAACCCCTTCGGCACCGCCCACGAGCAGAGGACGCCGTCGACCTCGAGCCGGAGGTCGTAGTGGAGGCTCGTCGCCTCGTGCCGGTGGACCACGAAGACCGGCGCGTCCCGGCCGGCGGCGGCGCCGGGGCGGGGCTCGGGCGTGCGACCGAAGTCTCGCTTCCGGCGGTACTCGTCGAGCGGGTCGTCCGACATGACGGCGGATGTTACCGCTCCTCGCGCCGGGCCGCCGGCCGCCCTCGCGGCGACGGCCGCCCCGACGTCCGGGACGATCCGGACGAACCTCGCGACCCCGGTGCGTCCTCCGGCCCGCCGGCGGGGACTCCTCCCATATCATGACCGAGAGGAGGTCCCGCGTGACCGACACCGCCCCCCAGGCCGAGCTGCTCCTCGAGCACGCCGAGTTCGTGCGCCGCCTCGCGCGCGGCCTCGTGCGCGACCCGGACCGGGCCGACGACGTGGTCCAGGAGACGTGGCTCGCCGCGCTCGAGAACCCGCCGCGGGCGCGCGAGTCGGCCGCCGCGTGGTTCCGGTCGGCGGCGCGGAACATCGCCTCCAAGCTCGACCGCGGCGAGCGCCGGCGCGTCCGCCGCGAGACGGTCGTCGCCTCGACCGAGCCGGTCGCGCCGGACGCCGGCGAGCTGGTCCACCGCCTCGCCCTCCAGCGCGCCGCCGTCGACGCGGTCCTCTCCCTCACCGAGCCGACGCGCACCGCGATCGTCCTCCGCTACTTCGAGGACCTCTCGCCGACCGAGATCGCCGCGCGGCTCGGCGTCCCGCGGAACACCGTCCGCGCGCGCCTCCGCCGGGGGCTCGAGCGCCTCCGCGCCGACCTCGACGCGCGCCACGACGGCGACCGGACCCGGTGGCTCGCCGCGATGCTGCCGCTCGCCGGGATCGAACCGGCGACCCTCGCCGCCGGTGCCGCCGCCGGCACGATCGGAACCCTCGGAGCCTGGACCATGGCCGCGAAGTCGCTCTCCTCCGTCGCCGCCGCGACCGTCTTCTCCTGGGTCGCCTGGACCCTCGTCGCGCCGCCCGCCGACGGGCCGGAGCCGGAGACCCGACGGGTCGCCACGGCCCCGGCGCTCGGCCCCGCGCTCGCGGGAATCCCCTCCTCGGAGGTCGCCGCCGCGGAGGCCTCTCCCGCCCCGGCCCGCGAGGTCGCCGAGGACACGACGGACGCCGCCGCCGGCGAGGACGCCCCGCTCCCCGCCGCGGGAGTCGTGGTCTTCCGCCCGTACGACGCTCGGACCGGACGACGTCCGCCGACCGCGATCGACACGCGCTTCCTGAACGATCGCCGCTTCGGAGAGCTCGAGACCGACGCGGCGACCGACGAGAGGACCGACGCGAGCCACGACGGGACGGTCACGGCGAGCCTGACGTCGGGCTCGTGGGAGGGATCGATCCGGTGCGCGGGGTACGAGGACACGACGCTCCGCTCGTTCGACGTCCGGCCCGGCCGCACCACCGACCTCGGCTGGGTGAGGATGGAGCCCGGCGCCGCCCGCATCACGGGCCGGGTCCGGACGGTTCGCCCCCCCGGCACGGACGACCCGGAGATCGTCGTCGAGCTTCGCGGCGCCGGGCGCGGCCCGTGCGCCCGGTGCTCGCCGCGGCGCGAGGACGGGACGCCGGACCTCGTCGCGGCCCGGTCCCGGGAGACGCCGTGCGAGTCGTGCGGCTTCCAGGAGGAACGCTCGCGCCTCCCGATCCGCGCCGACGGCGAGTTCTCGTTCGGCGCGCTGGCGAGCGGCACCTATCGGCTGACCGTGCGCCGCGACGGCGAGGATCTCGGCATCGACCGCCTCGTGACGCTCGAGCGCGGCCGCGAGGCCTGGGTCGACCTCTCCCTCCTCCCGAGCGCGGTCGCGCGGTTCGACCTCGTCGGCGAGGACGGACGTCCGTTCCTGCGCGAGTCGAGCGAACCGGGCCGGGCGATCGTGCAGACCGTCCAGTTCGAGTTCCGGCGCGAGGGCGAGCCGTTCGCCGAGGCGCGCTACGTCCACTCGTCGGCCCCGCTGACCACCGAGTCCGTCCTTCCGAGTCGACAGCTCCTGCTCGCGGCGACCCAGGTCCAATGGAGCTACGTGACGGCGCTCCAAACCCTCCCCATCGATCGGACGTTCCTCCCCGTCCCGCCCGGGCTCGAACTCCTGATCGCCCGATCGGCGGACCACCGGCTCGACCGCCGTCGCCGCGAAGGGGACGTCCTCCGCCCGGCCCGCGGGGCGCCGGAGCGTCCCGTCGCGAAGCTCGGCGCGCGGCGGCCCGAGGAGCGCGGACCGATCGAGGTCTCGCCGCTCCCCCGCGAGCCGCACGAGGTGGTCGTGGTCTCCGGACGGTTCGCGAGCGAGCCGGTCCGGCTCGACCTCGGGTTCGGGCGGGCGACGCGCCACCGGATCGTGATGCGCGCCCGCGCGGAGGAGGAGGAGGAGGAGGGCGCGCCGACGGAGCTCCAGGACATCGGGGTCGACTTCGCGGCCTCGGGGACGACGGTCACCTCCAGCGCCCTCGAACTCCGGTCCTCCGCGCCGGGGGAACTCCGCCCGGCCGGCCGATCGCTGGAGGCGCGCTATCTGGCTCGGCAAGCGGCCTGGATCGACCTCGCGTCGGACGAACCGGACGAAGAGGAAGGGCCGGACGACGACGGCTGACTTCGCGCCCCCGCGCGCTCAGCTCCCGACGCCGGTGAAGCTCCCCGACCACGTCTCCTTCGTCTTCGTGCCGTCGGGGTGCGTCCGCTTGATCTTCACCTTGATCACGCCGGTCAGGAGGCCGTCGACGATCTTCAGCTTCCGGAACTTGTAGATCACCTTCGCCTTCACGCCCGGCTCGTTGAACTCGATCGACTTCGCGATCTCGCCGTTCAGGTTCGCCGACCACTTCCAGCCGTCGGCGCCGTTCTGCTTCTTCCACCACTTGCCGAGCCACTCGGTCGTCGCGAACCGCTTCTTCTTTCCGTCCTTGTAGAAGAAGAGCGTCTCGTTCCAGTTCTCGGTCTTCGTGCCCGCCTCGGTGGTGATCTGGACCGTCCCGGTGCAGACGTACTGGTTGAACGGCGGCCCCCCCTTCGGTCCGACGCCGGCGAGGCCGGACGCCCCGACGGCGAGGGGGACGGCGAGAGAGAGGGCGAGGACGAGACGACGGCGCATGGCGGATCTCCGGGGGTTCGGACCAGGGGTTCCGTCGCTTGGCGTGCCGCGGTCGGCCGAAGGGCCACGGATTCGCGAGGACGCCGTACGATGGTCCGCGCCCCGCCGTCCGGACCCTCCTCCCATGCACCGCCCGCCGAGCCTCTGCGACGCCTGCCGCCACCGGAAGATCATCCGGTCCGGGCGAGGGTCGGAGTTCCTCTTCTGCCTCCGGTCGAAGGACGACCCTCGTTTTCCGAAGTACCCGCCGCTGCCGCTGGCGAGCTGCCCGGGGTTCGAGCCGGGCGACCGCCCCGCGCCCGAGGACGACGCCGCGCGCTGAGGGGACGGGTCAGGCGAGCTCGAGGCGCTCCGCCCTCCGGACGCCGGCGCCGAGGACCGCGGAGAGGACGACCATCCCGATCGACGTGGCGAGGCACGCCTCCAGGCCGGCGCGCCCCTCTCCCGCCGCCTGGAAGACCGCCCCCGACAGGACCGTCCCGAGCAGGCGTCCCGCCGCGTTCGCCATGTAGTAGAAGCCGACGTTCAGTGACACCCGGTCGTGGTCGGAGTACCGGACGATCAGGAACGAGTGGACCGCGCTGTTCGCGGCGAAGACGAGGCCGAAGACGGCGAGCCCGGCGACCAGGGTCGGTCCCGGGGGCGCGCCGGCCCGGAGCGCGAACAGGATCGCGCCCATCGGCAGCACCAACGCCCAGGTCCAGCCGACGAGCCGCCCCGCCGTCGGCGGCTCCCCGCTCCGCCCGGAGACCCAGGCCGGCGCGGCGGCCTGGACCATCCCGTAGCCGATCACCCAGAGCGCCAGGAACCCGCCGACCCGCGCGAACGACCAGCCGAGGTCGGCGGCGAGGAAGACCGGGACCGCGAGCACGAACCAGACGTCGCGCGCGCCGAACAGGAAGAGCCGCGCGGCCGAGAGCCACCGGATCCGCGCGTCGTCCGACCAGAGGGCGCGGAGCGAGACCCGCTTCGTCCTCCCGCCGGCGCTCGGCAGGAGGATCGACGACACGAGGAGCGCGAGGACGAGCAGCGCCGCCATCGCCGCGCACGCCCCGCGGAACCCGACCGTGGCGAGCATCAGGCCCCCGAGGAAGAACCCCGCCCCCTTCAGCGCGTTCTTCGATCCGGTCAGGACGCTCACCCATCGCATCAGCCCGCGCGCGTCGCCGGCCGGGACGACGAGCTTGACGTAGCTCTTGGAGCTCATCTTCGTGAGGTCCTTGGCGATGCCGGAGAGCGCCTGGGCGAGCATGACATAGGCGATCGAGACCCA
>JAUIEL010000907.1 GCA_030428825.1 bacterium | reverse complement strand
CCGGGGTGGGGAACGGGGGAACGAGGAGACGACCGGATGAATGGGCTGGCTCGCGGGACCACGTGAACGTGGAGGTGCCCGACCCCGCTGCGCTCATCGGATCACGGACGCGAGGAGAACTCGCCGGCGTGCCGCCGATGAACGCTGCGGGGTCGGGCACCTCCTCGCTCACGATCGATGTCCGGATCGGGGCGGAGCGCCGCGCGGATCGAGACGCGTTCGGGCGCGGTTCGCGGGTTCGCCACGGTGCCTCTCACACGCTCACGTCTTCGCGGAGTCTTCGAACCGATGTCGATCCTCCGCGCGAGCGCGCTCTCCCTTGCTCTCGTTGCTCTCCCCTGCTCTCCCCTGCTTCCCCATCAGGAGTCCTCCCCCTCCGGCTTCATCTCGACGTCCGTCACCAGGCGGTGCGGACCGAAGCGCACCTCGAAGGTCGCGAGGTCGCGTTCGGTCGGGCGGCGCCGGAGCGTCACGGTCAGCTTCGGCGCCTTCTCCTCGACCTTCTCGTACTCCAACGGGATCTCGATGCCGCCCGTCGTGAAGTGGGCGTGGTACGCGTCGAGCTTCTTTTCGTACGCCTCCTTCGGATCGATGGCCCAGAGGAGCCAGCGGTCGTCCGAGGTGTGCTCGAGAGCGAGGTAGTAGTAGCCGGCGGGGACGTCGACGTCGGAGATCGCGAGGTCGATGTTCGTGTCGAGCGTGGTCCAGAAGTTCTGGCCGAACCGCCAGCGGTGGTCGCGCTTCTGCTCGACCGCCGCGTCGTAGGCGTCCTTCCAGACCGGCTGGCCGTGGTCGATGGCGAGCTGTCCGATCGATCCGCCGGTCGGCTCCGTCCCCTTCGGCCCCCAGTAGAAGATCCGCGTGTTCCCGCGCTGGCTCGCCTCGTGGTACGAGTTCTGCTTCTGCGGGGCCTGCAATCGAGCGGTCACGGCGCCGGCGGAGACGAGGACGAGGGCGCCCGTGACGAGGGCGAGGGTCGAGCGGTGCATCGAGGGTTCTCCCGGGAGGTCGGACGCGGCCGGTCTGGGTACGCGCCCGGTCGCCCGGCGTTGGGTCGGGGCCGAGGAGCTCAGCCCTGCGGGACGCGGAGAGCGCCGACGAGCCGCCGGACCGCCTCGACGTCGGCGGGGTCGGACCCGCCGCCGGCGTTCACGACGAACATCCCTCGTCGCCGGTCCCCGACGCCGAGCAGGGCCGTGCGGCCGCCCTCCATCGTGGCGCGTTCGAGACGGACGATCATCCCGTCCGCCGTCCGCATCGGCGCGATCTCCTCGACCCGCACGCCGCCCTGGCCGTCGAACCGGGTCCGGGCCCGCTCGACCAGCTCGCCGAGGTCCTCCTTCGGTCCGTAGACCAGGAACACCTCGAACTCTCCGTCCGCCGCGCGGAGGAGGGACATGCGACAGGTGCGCGGCGGGAGCTCCTGGAACCAGGTCCGGCCGACGTACGGCGTCACGCTCGAGAACGGGTCGTGCCCCGACCAGCCGGCCGGCGGGATCACCGCGCCGCCGGCGTCGCCGAACGTCCGCCACCGCGGAGCGCCGCTCGCCATCCCGACGCCCGGATAGTCCGGCATCCCGGCGACGAGGACGACGCCGAGCTCGATGATCAGTCCCAGGATCGAGGAGAAGCGGAGGGCTCCCATGGGAGACCTGATCGGCCGCGGGTGGGGGGGATCCTGAGAGGTTCCGGGCGGGGGGGCGAGGACGGGGAGTGGACGTCGTGCGGGATCTCCGGAGGGCGGCTGCCGTTCGGGGGTGTGCTCGATCCGCGAAGGTGGGCTCGTGATCCTCGTCCTGCGACTCGGACGCCGGGAAACGGGAGGGGGAGGGGAAGACCGGGTCGCGGAAAGCCGGGTGGCCGGAGAAC
>JAUIEL010000199.1 GCA_030428825.1 bacterium | reverse complement strand
CGGCATCGAGATCGTCATCGGTCAGAGCTTCCGGAGCGTCGTCTGGACCCAGGTCAGGAAGCGCTTGTCGAACTCCTCCCAGTCCTTCTCGTCCTCGAGCGCGAGGAGTTCGCCCATGGTCTCCCAATGGCCGCCTCCCTGCGTCTCCGCCTTGAAGTACGCGTCGAACGCGGGGCGGTACTTTCCGCCGTCGGCGTGGTTCAGGTACATGATCAGCGCCCACCCCTGCGCGTAGACGTTCACCACCACGAACTGCGCGTCCGCGATCTCCTCGGGGGTCTTCGTCGGGTCGGTCGTCGCGTTCTTGGCGTTTTCGAACTCGTAGCTCGACAGCTTCACCAGGTCGAACACCGAGAGGCGCTTGCCGAAGTTCTGGAGCATCTGGAGCTCCCGCTCGCGCCCGGGGATGCGCTGGCCGAGGACGTACGTCTTCTTGCCGCCGACCACCTCGACCTTGTTGCCGCCGAAGAACTCGGCGAACCCCTCCTGGAACCACGGCGACTGGCTGCTCGGTCGGAAGCCGCGCCCCGCGAAGGCGTAGTGGATCAGCATGTCCGCGCCCTCGTGCAGGAGGACGTTCCGCAGGCCGCCGCCGCGCCAGAGGATCAGGTGCTGGGACCACGGCTGGTAGTAGCCGCGGAGGCCGCCCGCGGCGGGGGAGTACCGCCCCTCGGGGTGCTTCTCGATGTGGCGCGTGTACGTCTCGACCGTGTCCCAGATGATCACGACCGCCGGCGACTCGATCTCCTCCATGTCGAAGAGGTCGCGGTAGCGGTCGAAGAACGCGTCGTACAGGGTCGTGAGGAGCTCGTCGTACTCCTTCCGGTACGCGTCGACGTCGGCGTCCCGCCCGTGCTCGATCAGCACGAGGAACGGGCGTTTCATCGTCCCCGGCCCGACGGCGTAGGTCCAGTTCGACTCGGGGAACTCGCGCGCGAGCGAGCGCTTCTTCTGTTCCGCCTCGCGCAGGAAGACGTCGAGCGACGTCGCCGCCGCCCCGACGTCGCCGGTGGCGAACTTCTCCAGCTCCTTCACCCGCGCCAGGTCGGCGTCCGACAGCCACCGACCGCGGAACTTCGTGGCCGGCCCCTCGTAGCGCGTGAAGCCGAGCGCCCGGCGCGCGTCCGGGTGGTCCGGGTCGATCAGGAGCGCCTCGCGCCGCAGCTTGGTCGCCGAGCCTCCCCACGACTGCTCGTCGCAGAACGACGCCAGCTCGATCCGTCCGAGGACGTCGTCGTCGCCGAGGGCCGCCATCCGCTCGGCGTACACCTCCTTCCGAGGCCACCATCGTGCCCTCCTCCCCGCCGCCGCCGTCGTCGCCTCCCGATCCCTTCAGGAAGAAGAACGCGGCCGCGGCCACGACGACGACGCCGATGCCGACGAACAGCATCGGGTTCGGGCCCGCCTTGGCCGGCGCCTCGACCCGGCGCCGGCCGGCGCCCGCGGGTCGGCCGGAGGCGGCGGCGGCGGCGCGGCCGGCCCGACGGGAGGGGGCGCGGCCGCCCGAACGTGCGGCCGCGCGACCGGCGGTCCGGCGTCCGGCGCGCCGGGGGGCGGGAGCGTCGCCTCCTCCCTCGTCGAGCTCTTCGATGTCGTCCATCTCGTGGTCCTGGGGATCTTCCGGCACCTTCGTCCTCCGTCGCCGCGGCCCGGCGTCCGTCTGTGACACGGCTCGTTCGATCATAGACGAACGCGGCGGGCTCCTGCGAACGGGTCGCCGGGGTTGCATCCCGTCCGTCGGACCGCTCGGATGCGCCCCCGTCCTCCGCCGTCGCCGGGAAGCCCCGTCATGCGTCCTCTCCGAGCCGTCCTCCTCCCGCTCCTCACGGCCGCCCTGGGGTTCCTCCCCGCCTGCGCGTCGCCGCCGCTCGACCCGGACGACCCGACCCTCCTCGCGCGGCCGTTCACCGCGGCACAGATCGCCGCGGCGATGCCCGAGGGGACGGTGATCGAGCTGGAGCAGTCGCAGCCGATGGGGAAGGGGCGCCTCCGCTGGACCGTCGTCGAGGCGGACGACGACGGGTGCGTGATCGAGTACGCCCCGCTCGGCGCGGACGGCGCGCCGGTCGGCGAGCCGCGGCGGATCCGCCACGGCTGGATCGAGCTGCGCGACCACGCGTCGTTTCCGGTCGAGACCTCGACCGTCGAGGACGACCGCCGGCTGACGCCGCTCGGGCTGGTCGAGGGGCGGACGTACACGACGACCGACGCCGAGACCGGCGCGGTGACGCGGATGTTCTTCTCTCCGATGTTCCCGGGCCCGCCGCTCTGGGCCGAGACGACCCGCGGTCGACAGCTCGTCCAGACGATGCAGCAGACCGCGCGGCGCTGACCGGTCGCCGCGTCCGCCGCGGCGCGGAGGCGGTCAGTCGGCCGCGCCGCCGGCGAGCTTCGCCCGCGTCTCGTCGATCTCCGGGAGGAGCGGGGCGTCCTCGCCGCGCGCCTCGATCACCGCCCGCCGCAGGCGCTCCAGGGTCTTCCGGGCCTCGTCCGACCGCCCGACCGCGGCGAGGTTCCGGGCGTAACCGAGCCGGCAGCGCGCGTCGGTGACCGACCAGGTCGGCGGCAGGGCGTCGTACGCCGCGATCGCACGCTCGAAGTGCCGGTCCGCCGCGTCGCGGTCGCCGACGTTGGCGAGGAACGCCGCGTACCCGTAGTGCACGCCGGCCGCGGTCCGGCTGACGTCGTCGCCCCGCCGGTCGAGCCGGGCGGTCGCCTCCTCGAACGCGCGCCGCGCGTCGTCGGTCCGCGCCGCCCCGCCGGTCATCCAGAGGGCGAGCGCCAGGTTGCACCACGCGCGGGCGGTCTCGGGGGCGTCGTCCCCGAGCGCGGCCGAGAAGAGCCGGACCGCCTCCCGCAGGAGCTCCTCGGCTTCGGGGCGGTCCTCGAACGCCCGCGCCATCCCGAGGTGGAGGAGAGCGATCGCCATCGGTTCGCCGTCGGTCCGCCCGGCCGCGGTCAACCGCTCGCGGGCGCGCGCGGCGTGGAGGCCGGCGTCCTCCCACTCCCAGAGGCCGCCGTGGATCTGCGCGAGCGTCAGGCGGAGGTTCGCCTCGACGTCCGGATGCAGCGACGCGTCGCCGTCGAGCCGCTCGGCCGCCTTCGCCAGCATCGCGCGGACCCCGGGCGCCTCCTCGGCGCGGCCGGGACCGGGGACGGGCGGGACGAGCATCGCCTCGAGGAATCCGTGCGCCTGGGCGAGCTTCGACGCCTCGGCCCGGGCGTCTCGCCACGCCGCGGTCATCAGGACGGCGAACCCGGCGAGGAGGAGGACGAACGCGGCGGCGACGAGCAGCGCGGCGCGGTGGCGGCGGAGCGTCCGTCGGAGGCGCTCGCGCGCGGCGTCCGCCCGCGCCTCGACCGGGCTCCCCGCCCGCCACCGCCGGAGGTCGTCCGCGAACGGCCCGACCCCCGCGAACCGGTCGTCCGGGCGCTTCGCCAACGCCTTCTCGAGCACGGCCGAGAGGTCTCGGTCGATGGTCGGGTCGTGCCGGGACGCGGGGATCGGGTCGCGGTGCTGGACCGCCTCGAACGTCCGCGCCAGCGACGTCGTCACGTCGTACGGCATCGTCCCGGTCAGGAGTTCGTACAGCACGACGCCGAGCGAGTAGACGTCGGTCCGCGCGTCGACGTCCGCCGCGTCGCCGCGGACCTGCTCGGGCGAGGCGTACGCCGGCGTCCCGACGAACTGGCCGGAGAGGGTCAGCGACGACTCCCCGGTCTCCTCGACCCCCGCGAGCTTCGCCATGCCGAAGTCGAGGACGTGCGGAGCGCCGCTCGCGTCGACGAGGATGTTCGACGGCTTCAGGTCGCGGTGGACGATCCCCTGTTCGTGCGCGTGGCGGACGGCGTCGAGCACCCGGACGAACCGCTCGACCGTCTCCTCGCGGGGGCGGGGCGGCGCGTCGTCGGGCGAGGCGTCCGCCGGCCACTCGGTGATCGGGACGCCGTGGATCCACTCCATGGTGAGGACCGCCTGCCCGTCGATCTCCTCGGTGCCGTGGACCCGGACGATCCCCGGGTGGTCGAGGGCGCGGGCGGCCTCGATCTCCCGCCGGAACCGGAGCCGCATCTCGGGCGTGGCGAACGCGCCGGCGACGAGCCGCTTCAGCGCGACCTCCTCGCCCGTCGCCGCGTCGCGGGCGCGATAGACGATCCCCTGCCCGCCGCGGCTGACCTCCTCGATCAGCGTGTACGGGCCGAGCGCCCCCAGCGAGGCGGCGTCGGCGTCGCGGAGGCGGGCGAGCCAGTCGTCGCCGTCGAAGAGACGTGCGGGGTCATCCAACGAGCCCGTCCTCCTCGGCGACCTGGCGCTCGATCAGCTCGCGCAGTCGATCGCGGATCCGCTGTTTCACCTTCTGGAGGGTCTCCTTCGTCAGGCCCGAATCGGCGGCGACCTCCTCGAGCGAGGCGCCGGCGAGGAGCCGATCGAACGCGGCGACGTTCCGGGCGTCGAACGAGCTGCGCACCACGCGCATCGCCCGCCGGAGGTGGTGGGCCGTCCATTCGCGCTCCCACTCCGGGTCGTCCGGCTCGTCGTCCTTCGGCTCCACGACATCCTCTAGGTCGCGGGCGCCCGGGTTCGGACGGCCGAGGTGGCGGGAGAGGGCGTTTCGCGTGATGCGACCGAGGTAGCCGCGGAACTTCCCGCGTTCGGGGCGGTACTCGAACCGGCGGAGGGCCGAGAGGAGGGAGACGAGCACCTGCTGGCGGAGGTCCTCGGCGTCGGCGCGCTGGAGGCCGCGGGCCTGGAGGTACCGGACGATCGGCTCGCCGTACCGGGCGTCGAACGCGCGCCACGCCGCGCCGTCGGCCGGGTCGCGGACGCGCTCGAGGAGCGAGGGACGGGTGCTCTTCCAGGCCATGCCGGTCCAGGGTACGGCGGCGCCGGCGGCGGACGACGTCGATTTCCGCCGTCCGGCCGCGCGCCCGGCGGGCCTACCGGGGATGTCCGAAGCTCGAATCCGAGGAGGTCACGATGAGGAGTTCGAACGGGTGCGGGTCCGGCGTCGCCGGAGTGGTGATCGGCGCGGCGTTGGCGTTCGGGGGCGGGGACGAGCGCCCGGCCGAGGCGCTGGAGGCCGTCTTCGCGCGGGGGGAGTGGCCGCGGGCGATCGAGCTGTGCGACGCGATCCTGGCCGAGCGGCCGGACGACGCGCAGGCGCTCTACCGGAAGGGGTTCGCGCTGCACGCGCTCGGGCGGCTCGACGAGGCGCTGGTCCTCCACGAGCGGGCCGCGGCGTTCCCGGGGATCGGCGCGACCGCCGCGTACAACGCGGCGTGCGTCCTCGCCCTCCGCGGCGAGACGGATACGGCGTTCGAGTGGCTCGACCGGGCCGCGGCGGCGGGGTTCGACCAGCGCGCGCACGCCGGGCGGGACGCGGACCTCGAGTCGCTCCGCGCCGACCCGCGGTTCGCGGCGTTCCTGGAGAAGCTCGGCCCGGACGACGCGCGGCCGCTCACGTCGTACGCTTCGGTGACCGAGCGGATGGGGGCGCGCCTCGCGTTCTACGACGGGAAGGTCGCGCCCGGTCAGCTCCACCTCGACTGGGGGAAGGTCGGATGGGACGACGCGTTCGACGCGAAGCTCGGGTCGGGCGACCTCGACGGGCGCCGCTGGCGGTTCGGGAAGGACTTCTGGACCAGCCTCGACGCGAGCGTCGACGTCGAACTCGGCGGCGTGACCGTCCCGGCCGGGCTCCACTTCCTCGCCCTGGAGCGGACGCCGGACGGCCGCGAGGTCCTCGTCGTGCTCGACCCGCGGAAGGTGCGGGCGCACGCCTTCGACCCGTCGGTGGCGCACCTGACGCGGTTCGTCGGCGGGACGGAGATCGAGCTCCGGCACCGGCGCGTCGACGAGATCGAGGAGACGCTTCGGCTCGAGTTCGTCCCGTCGGAGGAGGTCGTGACCGAAGGGGACCTCCGCGTCCGGTTCGGGCCTCACGAGCTGACCGTGCCGTACGTCGCCCTCGTCCGGTGACGGGCGCGACCGGTCCGTCGAAGACGCGCCGCGGGTGCGCGGGGGCGCCGCCGACCCGCACGCCTGCTTCGACGCCCGGCTACCGCGGGGCGAGGGCGTCGACCAGCTGGCGGGCGCTCTCGGTCCAGCTCCACCGCGCGGCGGTCTCGCGGCAGGTCGCGGGGTCGAGCTCGAGGGCGCGCGAGATCGCGACGTCGAGGTGATCGTCGAGCGCGCCGGCGTTCGTGTCGCCGAGGATGTCGAGCGGGCCGCGCACCGGGAACGCCGCGACCGGGACGCCCGACGCGAGCGCCTCCAGCACGACCAGGCCGAACGTGTCGGTGAGGCTCGGGAAGACGAAGACGTCCGCGTCGGCGTACAGCTCGGCGAGCTCCTCGCCGACCTTCGTCCCCGCGAAGACGGCGTCCGGGTAGCGGCTCCTGAGGTCCGCGAGGGCGGGGCCGTCGCCGACGACGAGCTTCGTCCCCTCCAGCTCGAGGCGGAGGAACGCCTCGAGGTTCTTCTCCGGCGCCACGCGACCGACGTAGAGGTGGAGCGGGCGCGGCCAGCGGTCGGTCTTCGGCCGCGGCCGGAACCGCTCGAGGTCGACGCCGCGGCTCCACGGCACGAGGCGTTCGAAGCCGCGCTCCTCGAGCTCGGCGAGCAGCCCGGGCGACGCGACGGTCGTGCGGACCGCGGCGCCGTGGTAGCCGCGCATCACGTCGTACGCGACCTCGCGGGGGAACCGGCAGCGCGCGTGGAGGTACTCCGGCCACCGCGTGCAGTACGAGGTCGTGAACGGGATCCCGACGCGGAGGCAGTAGCTGCGCGTCGCCCACCCGAGCGGCCCCTCGGTCGCGAGGTGGATGGCGTCCGGCTCGTGCTCGTCCAGCCGCGTCGGGATCTCCCCCGGTCGCGGGACCGCGAGCCGGATCGAAGGCTCGCCGGGGCACGGCAGCGACAGGAAACGGTCAGGGGCGAGCACCGACGCGGTGTGGCCGAGGCGCTCGAGCTCCGTCACGCTCCGCGAGAGCGTGCGCGTCACTCCGTTCACCTGCGGGTGCCACGCGTCGGTCACGAGCAGGATCCGCATGCGGCCGCTCCTCGTTCCAGCGGAGGATCTCGAAGTCGCCGGCGAACGTCTCGACCAGCGCGGTGTTCGACTCGACCCAGTCGCCGTCGTTCATGTAGACCACGCCGTCGATCTCCCGGATCTCCGCGTGGTGGATGTGACCGCAGATCACGCCGTCGAACTTGCGCCGGCGAGCGGTCTCCGCGACCAGCTCCTCGAACCGGCTGATGTACTGCACCGCGTTCTTCACCCGCAGCTTCACGTAGGCGGAGAGCGACCAGTATCGGAGCCCGAGCACGCGGCGACCGACGTTGAACCAGTGGTTCATCCAGAGCAGCACCGAGTAGCCGACGTCGCCGATCTTCGAGAGCCACGGCATGTTCTTGACGACCATGTCGAACTCGTCGCCGTGCAGGACGAGGTACCGCCGCCCGTCCGGGCCCTCGTGGACGGCCGTCCGCTCGATCCGAAGGCCCTGGTACGTCAGCCCCCGGTACTCGCGCAGCGACTCGTCGTGGTTCCCCGGCACGTACACGACCTCGGTGCCGCGGCGCGCGAGCTCGAGGAACCGCTGCAGGAGCCTCCCGTGCGAGGGGGGCCAGTACAGACCGCGCCGCATCGCCCAGAAGTCGATGATGTCCCCGACCAGGTAGATGCGGTCGGCGCGGTTGTGGCGGAGGAACTCGAGGAGCAGTTCGGCTTGGCACCCCCGCGTCCCGAGATGGACGTCGGAGAGCCAGATGGAGCGCCAGCGGCGCGGGGCGACCTCGGTCATGGATCCGCGATGCCTCTTCGATCCGGAGTCGGCGCTCCGACTATCGGCCGAGGGCGTCAGGATGACGAGGGCATGCGATCAAGCCGCGCCGAAGATCGCGGCCGTCGAACGTGAAGAGCCGATCAGGGGTCCTTCACGCAGCGGAACCCGGTGTGGAACAGGCCCGTGTCCGGGGACGACTTCATGCGGGCCGAGACGCGGTACCCCGTGCAGTAGCTCTCGCTGCAGAGGTACGAACCGCCCCGCATGACCCGCTTCGGGATCCCCGGCTCGTCCGGGTCGTACGAGCGCTCGGGACCGCGCGGGTCGACGCGGGGAGAGCGGCGGTACGTGTCCGGTCGATACCAGTCCGCGCACCACTCCCAGACGTTCCCGGCCATGTCGTACAGCCCGTACCCGTTCGGCGGGTAGCTCTTCACCGGCGCCGTGCCGAGGTGGCCGTCGCCCCCGCTGTTGTCGTACGGGAACTCTCCCTCCCACGCGTTCTGCCGATCGGTCGCGTCCGGCCGGAGCAGGTCGCCCCACGGGTACCGCGCGCAGCAGAGCGTCCCCCGCGCGGCGTGCTCCCACTCCGCCTCGGTCGGCAGCCGCTTCCCGGCCCACCGCGCGTACGCGTCGGCGTCCTCCCACGCGACGTGCACCACCGGGTGGTCCGGGCGTTCCTCGATCGACGAGCCGGGCCCCTCGGGGTGACGCCAGTCGGCGCCGGGGACGAACTCCCAGATCTCGAAGACCGACCGGACCCGACGGTCGGGCGGCGTGAGCACGAGCGAGCCCGGGACGAGCGTCGCCGGGTCGGCGCCGGGGAAGTCGCGCGGGTCGGGCGGTCGCTCGGCGACCGTGACGTATCCGGTCGCCTCGACGAACGCCTCGAACTGCGCGTTCGTCACCTCGTGGACGTCCATCCAGACGCCGCGGACGACGACCTCGTGGACCGGGCGTTCGTCGGGGAACCCGCTCTCCGACCCCATCTCGAACGCGCCGCCGGGGATCCAGACCATGCCGGGCGGCGGGTCCCCCGGCGGGGCGGCGTCGGCGCCGACGGCCGGGTCGGCGGCGGTCGGCGGCCCCTGGCGGGAGCAGCCGACGAGCGCGAGGACCAGCAGCAACACGGACGCGGGACGGCTCATCGGGCCATCGTACGCCGCGCAGGCAGCGAAACGACCTCGGGAAAGCGGCGCGCCGACCCCCGCGCCGCGCCTACACTGTCCCGCTTCCGTCTCCGCACCGGCCTCTCCCCGGGATGACCTGCCCACTCGTCGACATCGGCGTCAACCTGACGAATCGAGCGTTCGAGCGCGACCTCGACGATGTCCTCCGGCGAGCCGGCGCCGCCTCCGTCACGCGCATGGTCGTCACCGGCGTCAGCGTCTCCGGCAGCCGCGCGGCCCGGGACCTCGCCGCGAGCCGTCCCGGCACGCTCTGGTCGACCGCCGGCGTCCATCCCCACAACGCGCGCTGCTGCACGCCGCGGACGATCGACGAGCTCCGGGACCTCGCCCGCGACGAGAGGGTCGTCGCGATCGGCGAGTGCGGCCTCGACTTCGACCGCGACCACTCCCCGCGTCAGGTCCAGCTGGAGTGGTTCGAGCGCCAGGTCGAACTCGCGATCGAACTCGACCTCCCGCTCTTCCTCCACGAGCGGAGCGCGTCGCGCGAGGTCGTCGAGGTCCTCTCCCGTCACCGGTCCGCGATCCCGCGCGCCGTGCTCCACTGCTTCACCGGCGACCGCGCCGCGCTCGAGTCGTACCTCGAGCTCGACCTCCACATCGGCATCACCGGCTGGATCTGCGACGAACGCCGCGGGACGCACCTCCCGGCGCTCGTGCGGGAGATCGCGGACGACCGGCTCATGGTCGAGACCGACGCGCCGTTCCTCGTCCCCCGCACCGCCCGCCCGAAGCCGCGGAAGGGCCGGAACGAACCGAGCCTCCTCCCGCACGTCGTCGCCGCCATCGCCGCCGCGACCGACCGCCCGCCGGAGGCCGTCGCCGCGGCGACCACCGGGACGGCGGAACGGTTCTTCGGGCTCGGAACGCGCTCGGGATAGGGCGCGGAGAGCCCGCACCGGCGCCGGTCCTCCGCGTCAGCGCGCTCTCCCCTGCTCTCGTCGCTCTCCCCTGCTCTCCCCAGCACCCCGTATCTCCCTCACGATCCGGTCCGCGCCGTACACCTTCTCCAGCGCCTCCATGATCCCCGCGGCGTGGACCGACACGGCGCGGTCGTCCTTCGCCTTGAAGACGAAGTCGTTCGGGAGGGACTGGATGTTGCCGTCGAAGACGAGTCCGACGAGCTCGCCGGCGGCGTTGATGGTGGGGCTGCCGCTGTTGCCGCCGGTGATGTCGGCGGTGTGGACGAAGTTGAGCGGAGTGGCGAGGTCGACGCGCGCCTCGTTCCGGAGGTAGCGGTCGGGGAGGTCGAACG
>JAUIEL010000198.1 GCA_030428825.1 bacterium | reverse complement strand
GTCTTCCCCTCCCTCTCCCGCTTCCCGGTGTCCGGCCCCCGATCGCGGCGGTCGTTCGAGTGTTCGGGCGCCCCGGACTTCACGCCAGCCGCCCCGTGAATCGGGCACGGGCAGGACCGGAGGGTGTTCCCTGAAATCGGGCGACGGGCCTCGAGGCCGCCCAGCCCCCGGCCCCTCCGCTACTCCCGCTCGACCTTCACCGCGCAGTACTTGAACTCCGGGATCTTCCCGTACGGATCGAGCGCGTCGTTCGTCAGCAGGTTCGCCGCCGCCTCGCGGAAGTGGAACGGAATGAAGACTCCGCTCGGCGCCACGTCGTCGCTCCGCCGGATCTTCAATCGGATCGAGCCGCGGCGGGAGGTGACGCGCGCGAAGTCCCCCTCCTCGAGGCCGAGGCGCGCGGCGTCGGCGGGGTGGAGCGTGGCGTGCGCCTCCGGCTGGATCGCGTCGAGCGCCTTCGTGCGGCGGGTCATCGATCCGGTGTGCCAGTGCTCGAGGAGGCGGCCGGTGTTCAGCACGAACGGGTACTCGTCGTCCGGCAGCTCGTCGGCCGGGAGGACGTCGCACGGGACGAGCTTGCCGCGGCCGGACGGGAACGAGTCGCCGAACAGGACCTGCTCGCCGGGGTGGTCGGGGGACGGGCAGGGCCAGAGCTTCCCCTCCGTGCCGAGGATCTCGTACGAGAGGCCGTCGTAGCTCGCGGTGAGCGACGCGAACTCGTCGAACACCTCGGACGGCGAGGGATAGCTCATCGGATAGCCGAGCCGCGTCGAGAGGTCGCAGAGGATCTCCCAGTCGGCCCGCGCCTCGCCGGGGGCCCGGAGCGCGGTGCGGCCGATCTGCACCCGCCGGTCGGTGTTCGTGAACGTGCCGGTCTTCTCGAGCGCCGTCGTCGCGGGGAGGATCACGTCGGCGAACTCGGCGGTCTCGGTCAGGAAGATGTCCTGCACCACGAGGAAGTCGAGGTTCGCGAGCGCCTTCCGCACCTTGTTGATGTTCGGGTCGGAGAGGAACGGGTTCTCCCCGAGCATGTACATCCCCTTCACGTCGCCGGCGAGCGCGGCGCGCATGATCTCGACGACGGTCAGGCCGGGGTTCGGGTCGAGCGGGACGCCCCACGCCGCCTCGAACTTCGAGCGGATCGCCTCGTCGGCGACCGGCTGGTAGTCCGGGTAGACCATCGGGATCAGGCCGGCGTCGGACGCGCCCTGGACGTTGTTCTGGCCGCGGAGCGGGTGGAGGCCGGTGCCGGGCCGGCCGACGTTGCCGGTCAGGAGGCAGAGCGAGATCAGGCAGCGCGCGTTGTCGGTCCCGTGCGTGTGCTGGCTGATCCCCATCCCCCAGAAGACGATCATGCTCTTCGCGCGGCCGATCGTGCGGGCGACGTCGCGGATCGTCTCGGCGTCGACGCCACAGAGCGTCGCGACGCGCTCGGGCGGGTACTCCTTCACCAGCGCCGCGAGCTCGTCGAACCCCTCGGTCCGGTCGCGCACGAACGCCTCGTCGCAGAGCCCCTCCTCGATCAGGACGTGCATCAGGCCGTTGTAGAACGAGACGTCCGAGCCGGACGCGATCCGGCAGAAGACCGACGCGTGGTCGGCGAGGCCGGGGCGCTTCGGGTCGACGACGATCAGCTTCGTCCCCTTGCGGGCCGCCTCCTTGAAGAAGGTCGCCGCGACCGGGTGGTTCGACGTCGCGTTCGTGCCGGTCAGGAGCGCGACCTCGGCGTTCTCGATGTCGCCGAACGTGTTGGTGACCGCGCCGGAGCCGATCGTCTCCATCAGCGCCGCGACCGACGAGGCGTGGCAGAGGCGGGTGCAGTGGTCGACGTTGTTCGTCCCGAAGCCGGCGCGCACGAGCTTCTGGAACAGGTACGCCTCCTCGTTCGAGCACTTCGCCGAGCCGAACCCGGCGAGCGCCGACGGGCCGTGCGCCTCCTTGATCCCCTTCAGCTTCTCCGCGACGAGGTCGAGCGCCTCGTCCCAGGTCGCCTCGCGGAACGCGGGGAGGACCTCGGCGTCGTCGACCAGGCCGCCCGGCTTCCGGCCGCGGCCGTTCTTCCCGCCGCGCCCGTTCGCGTCGCCGCGGACGTCGCTGGAGAGCGGGCCCTTCGGGTAGTGCGACTCGCGGCGGATCAGCGGCTTCGTCAGGCGCTGGGGGTGCGAGGAGTAGTCGAACCCGTAGCGCCCCTTCACGCAGAGGCGGAAGTGGTTCGAGCCGCCGTCGCGCCCGTCGACGAACGCGACCGCGTTCTTCTCCTCGTCGACCTGGAACCGGACGGCGCAGCCGACGCCGCAGTACGGGCAGACCGAGTCGACCGCCTTCAATTCGGTGCGCGGGCGGATCGCCGCGGAGAGCGGCTTGTTCGTGAGCGCGCCGGTCGGGCAGGCGGCCGCGCACTCGCCGCACGAGACGCAGGTGCTCTCGCCCATCCCGAGGTCGAGGTCGAAGCCGATCCGCGTCGAGTACCCCTTGCCGGTCCGGCCGATCACGTCGTTCGACTGGACGTCGTCGCAGGCGCGGACGCAGCGGTCGCAGAGGATGCACGCCTGGTGGTCGACCGCGATCACCGGGGAGGTGTCGTCGGCGCCGCGCGCGACGCCCGGCGTGAACCGCGACCGCTCGAGGCCGTACCCGCGGGCGAGGGCGAGGAGCTCGTTGTCGCCGGTCGTCGTCTCGCGCGGGTCCTCCGCCGCCGGCGGCTGGTCGGCGAGGAGGAGCTCGGTCAGCATCTTCCGGTGCCGCTCGAGGTCGTCCCCCTCGGTCCGGACCTCCATCCCCGCCTCGGCCTCGCGGACGCACGACGCGGTCAGGACGCGGCCGCCCGTGTCGACGACGCACATCCGGCAGACGCCGACCGGGTCGAGCTTCGGGTCGTGGCAGAGGGCCGGGATCTCCTTGCCGCAGCGTCGCGCGGCCTCCCAGACCGTGGCGCCGGCCTCGACGCGGACGGTCTCGCCGTCGATCTTCAGCTCGAGCGTGGGGTTCGAGTCGCGGGTGTCGGTCATGCGGACGGCGGCCCGGTGAGGAGGGTGAAGCGTCCTTCGATGGTATCCGCCGCGACGACGGATTCGTAGAGGGGGCCGACCCCGGCGGCGATCGCGCGGGCGTGGCGGAGGGCGGCGTCGTCGACGGCGTGGGAGAGGAAGAGCGAGGCGGTCGTCGTCTCCGAGAACGGGATCTCCTCCGCGTAGCCGCGCGTCGCCACGGCGACGATCGTCGACTCGTCGACCGGATCGGCGGCGCAGAGGGCGCGCACGGCCTCCAGGCGGTGGACGTGCGCGTCGTCCAGCGGCTTCCCGATCGCGGAGAGCGCGCAGACGACGACGGCCCGGTCGACCACCGTCCGGTCGGCGACCTGGGGCCAGGCCGGCTCGGACGGACGGCCCGGGGTCTTCAGCAGCCGCTTCCGCGCGCCGTCCGCCTTGACGACGATCGTCGCGCCCCCGGCGGCCGCTCGCAGTCGGGCGAACGAGTCGTCGGTCGGCTCGAGCCCGACCTCCATCCCCGGCCCCTTCGCGCGATCGACCACGACCGCGCGCCGCACGGCCTCGAGCGCCGCCGCGAGCGCGTCCTCCCACCCCGGCTCGGCCATCCGGACGCACGGGATCGTCTCGAGCGCGCCGCGGTGGAGGTTCGTCGTGGTCGTCAGGACGACCGGACGCCCGGCGGCCGGGAGCTCGTCGGCGAGGTGCGCCATCAGCGTGTGCTTCCCGCCGGCGCCGACGACCGCGACGACGTCCCCGTCGGCGATCCCGAGCAGGGGGGCGAGCTCAGCCGGCATCGTCCTCTCCCAGCCCCGCGGCGGCGAGCGCGGCGGCGACGTCCTCCGGGCGGTTCAGGTTCCGGAGCGACCGGAGGTCCGGGTCCGCCTCGGCCAGCTCGTCCGCCGCGATCCGGCGGGTCGGCACCCGCTCGAACAGGAACGCGGGGCGTCTCCGGTCGTCGGCGAGGAGCGCGCGGACGTCCGCGAGGACGGTCGTCCGGTAGACCGCGCCGAGGGGGTGGAGGTAGTCGTCGACCACCGGCACCGCCGCGTCGTGCTCTCCGAGGAGCGCCGCGACCCGCCGCACGAACTCCGGTCTCAGGAGCGGAGTGTCGCAGCCGCAGACGAACGCGGCCTCGCACCGGCGTCCGAGCGCCGCGAGCCCCGCCTCGATCCCCGCCAGCGGCCCGCGCCCCTCCTCGGCGTCACGGACCACCTCGACGTCGTCAGGCAGCGGCGGGAGGTCCTGCCCCGGCGCGCCGACCACGACGATCGGCCTCGCCGTCTCGCCGAGGAGTCGGACCGTCCGCCCGAGCATCGTCTCGTCCCCGAACGGGAGGTGCGCCTTCGAGCGGCCCATCCTCGTGCTCCGCCCGCCGGCGAGCACGACGCCGCCGAGCGTCGGGGCGCCGCTCATCAGGTCGCGGGCGGGACGTGGGCGGCGACGTCGTCCGGGAACCGCTTCAGGACCGACAGGATCGGGTGGAGCGCGATCTGGCCGAGGCCGCAGATGCTCGTCTGCGCCATCGTCGCGTCGAGCTCCTCCAGGAGCGCCAGCTCCTCGCGCGTGCCGCCGTCGCGCCGGATCCGCTCGAGGAGGTCGACCGCCTTCTCGCTCCCGACGCGGCACGGCACGCACTTGCCGCACGACTCGTTCCGGAAGAAGCGGACGACGTTCGTGCCGAGCTCGACCATGTCGCGCCCCTCGGCGACGACGAACAGCGCGCCCGAGCCGAGCATGCTCCCCGCCTCGGCCATCGCGTCGAAGTCGAGTTTCGCGCCCGCCTTCGAGGCCGGAAGGAACGCCGAGCTCGCGCCGCCGGGGCTGAACCCCTTCAGCGCCTTCCCGTCCTTCACGCCGCCGGCGCGCTCGATCAGCTCGGCGACCGTCGTCCCCATCGGGACCTGGTAGACGTCCGGCCGTTCGACGTCGCCGCAGACGGACATCGACTTGAACCCCTTCGCGCCGCGCACGCCGGCGTCGTTCCACCAGGCGACGCCGCGGGCGAGGATGGCGGTCGCGCACGAGAACGTCTCGACGTTGTTGATCAGCGTCGGCATCCCCCGCAGCCCCTTCACGCCGGGGAACGGCGGCTTGTTGCGCGGCTCGCCGCGGCGGTCCTCCATGCACTCGAGGAGCGCCGTCTCCTCGCCGAGGATGTAGCCGCCCGGCGAGACGAAGACGTCGAGGTCGAACGCGTCGCCGAAGACGCCGGCGGCGCGGGCCCGGTCGATCTCCGCCTGGAGGGCGCGTCGCTCCGGCTCGTACTCGTGCCGGATGAAGACGGTCGCGTTCCGGGCGCCGATCACGTGGGCGGCGATCGCGATCCCCTCGACGACCTGGTGGGGGAGCTCGGCGAGGATCGACCGGTCCTTGAACGTGCCGGGCTCCGACTCGTCGGCGTTGCAGACGACGTGCTTCTCCGGCGCCGACTGCTGCGCGACGAGCCCCCACTTCACGCCGGCCGGGAACGCGGCGCCGCCCATGCCGCGGAGCCCCGCCTCCTTCAGCCGGCCGGCCGGGTCGGGGATCTCCCCGGCGCGGACCTTGGCGAGCGTCGAGTAGCGGGCCGCCGGGTCGTCGTACGCCTCGAACGGCCAGCGACGCGGCGGGGCGGGGATCGGCTCGGGGACCTCTTCCTCGCCGCGGGCGAGCCGGAGGAGCCGGTCGACGTCGGTCCCGTCGACCGGGACGTCCTGCACGGCGACCGCCGGCGGGAGGTCGCACCGGCCGAGGCAGGAGACCGGGCGGACCGTCGCGTCGTCGTCCTTCAGCTCGTCCGTCAGGCGCCGGCAGAGGGCGTCCGCCCCCCGGACGTGGCAGGCGACGTCCCGGCAGACCGCCACGTCGACCGCCTTCGGCTTCGTCCGGTGGAAGTGGGGGTAGAACGACGCGACGGCCTGGATCGCGTAGAGCGGGACGTTCCGCTCCTTCGAGAGGGCGCGGAGGGCGTCGTCGGGGAGCCAGCCGTGGCGGTGCTGGACCTCGTGGAGGGCGGAGATGAGGGACATGGGGGAATGAGAACAAACGGAAGGAAGGAGAGGAAGGAGAGGAAGGAAAGGAAGGAGAGGGGGCGGGTCCGGGGATCGGGCTCGGAGGGGAGCGTCGGCGGAGGAATCGGGTGTCGGTGGCCGACGGACGGATTTTCGGGGTCGAGTGCGAGGGGACAGGGACGAACTACCGGTTTCGCGCTTCATTCGGCCTCCTCGGGCGACGAAGTACGTCTCAGACCCGCTCGCCCGAGCGCCCCGAGGCCGGCCGATGCCGCTTCCGCTGAACACCAACACCCCTTCCCTCACCGCGAGGGACCACCTCCGCTCGCTCTCGGACCGGGTCCGGGACCACTTCCGGCGCCAGTCGTCGGGCCTCCGGATCGCCACCGCCAAGGACGACGCGGCGGGGCTGGCGATCTCGGAGCGGCTGCGGGCGCAGATCGCGGGGTACTCCCAGTCGACGCAGAACGTGTCGTACGGCATCTCGCTCGCCTCGACCGCCGAGGCCGGGCTGGGGCAGATCTCCGACATCGTCGGGAAGCTGAAGGAGCTGTCGGTCCAGGCGAAGAACGGGACGCTCAGCGACGCGGACAAGCAGTCGCTCCAGTCCGAGGCGGACCAGCTCGTCGAGCAGATCGACCAGATCGCCGGGAGCTCGAGCTTCAACGGGCTGTCGCTCCTCGACGGGAGCACCTCGTCCGTCGAGCTCGACGTCGGCGGCGGCGGCTCGAGCACGTCGATCGAGCTCGGGAGCGCGACCGCCTCCTCGCTCGGGCTCTCCGGGTTCGACCTCGACGGCGCCGGCGCGGCGGACGCGCTCTCCAAGGCGCTCGAGAAGGTCTCGGGGTACCAGACGAAGCTCGGCGCGGCGGAGAGCGTGCTCGGCCACACCGTCGGCGCGCTCAACGCGCAGATCAGCTCGCTCACCGCCGAGGAGTCGAGGATCCGCGACCTCGACTACGCCGAATCGCAATCGCTCCTGGTCCAGGACCAGGTGAAGTCGCAGGCGTCGCTCTCCATTCTGGCCCAGGCGAACCTCTCGGCGTCGAAGACGCTGCCGCTGCTGTCGCAGTAGTCGCCCCCGGGCCCGGACGGCCGTCCGCGCCGCCGGTTCGCCGGCGGCGCGGCGGTTTCCGTCGCCGACGGACTCCGGACCGCGCTCCCCGGCGCGCCAGGTCAGCCCCCCGCGCCTCGCGGGGGCCGGCGGCCGAACGAGGGGCCGCCGGGGATGGCGGTCTCGTACGCCGGCGGCTCGAGGAGGACCGGATCGAGCGCGGCGAGGGCGGCGGCGAGCGTCCCCTTCAGCGCCTCCTCGCCCGCCTCGTCGAGGCGCGCGACGACGAGCTTCGCGGTGTCGACCGGGGAGAGGTTCAAGCCGTCCTGCGTCGCCGCCGAGTCGGGGCTCGTCTCGAACGACGCCACGAGCTCGGCGACCGCGGCGGCGTGGTCGCCCGCCTCGAACGCGACGCGTCCGCGGCCGGCCCGGGCGAGCGCGACGTAGTGGTCGCTCGAACCGCGGCTGTCGGGGTGGCGCTCGACGTGGCGCGCGTAATGCGCGATGGCGCGGTCGTACGCGGCGAGCGCCGCGTCCCCCTCGCCGCGCCGACGGTGGAATTCCGCGGCGACGATCGACGCGTACCCGGCGAACCACTCGAGGTTCGAGTCGTCGCCCGCCCCCGAGAGCATCCGGTCGTAGACGGCCTCGAGTCCGGCGACGCCCCCCTCGGCGAGGGCGCGGGTCCGGAGGCGGTCGTGCAGGTCCCACGAGTCGGGGAACCGCTCGAGGCCGCGCTGGAGCACCTGCCGCGCCTGCCCCTCCGCGCCGAGCCACTTCAGCCGGTCGTAGTGCCAGACCGCCTGCGCGTCGGTGCCGTGCGGGTGGCGGGCGAGGATCGAGCAGGCGGCGTGGATGTCGGTCAGCCACTTCCGCGGCCACTCCTCCTTGGCGCGGAGCGACCGGACGATCGCCCGCCAGCGCTGCTTCGCGAACAGGTCGAGGACCGCCATCGAGTTCCAGCTCGCGTCCCCCTCGGGGATCGAGCCGGCGGCGACCTCGGCTCGCGCGTACGCGACGTCGCGGTCGCCGAGCCAGTACGCGGCGAGCGCCTGGACCGCGTTCACGCGCCAGGCCTCCGCGCCGAGCTTCTCCGCCTCCTTCGCGGTCTTCCGCGCGTCGGCGAGGAGCGCCTTGCCGTGGTCGTCCTCGAAGCCGTACTCCCGCGCCTCGGCGAGGAACGTCTCCGCCAGCTCGATCGCCGCCTCGGGGTCCTGCGCGGCGAGGAGGTCGGACTGCGCCTCGAGCCGCCGCGCCCGCTGGTCCGGGTCGGCGTACGGGGCGGGGCGGTACTCCCCCTGCAGCGCCGTCGCCCAGCGCTCGGCGTCGACGGTCTCGGAACGGCGCGCGAGCCCGCGATGGACCGTCGCGAGCGTCTTCGCGCGCGGGGAGTCCGGGCCGAGCCGCTCGAGCGCGGCGACCAGCGCCTCCTTCTCGTCCGGGTCGACCGGGGTGGCGAGCGTGTCGGCGATCAGGTCGACCGCCCCCGGCGCGCCGGAGCGGGCGAGCGCCTCGCGGGCGAGCTTCGCCAGCTCGACGTCGAGGCCGAAGACGGCGAGCCGCAGGAGGTCGGCCGAGGCGACGTCCGGGTGCTTCGTCGCCTCGGCGAGGAGCGCCTCCCGGAGCTTCCGGTCCCCCTCGCGGTACGCCTCCTCGACCGCGCGCCGGTCGCGCACGTCGCGGCTCGCGACCCGTTCGAGGAGCGGCCGGTCCCCGCGGTACTCCGTCACCGGGCCGGCGTCCCGCTGCTCGATCCCCTCGCGCACGGTGTCGAAGACCGACGCGGTGTCGAACGCGTAGTAGACGTCGTACGTCTCCTCGCCGTCGAGCTCGACCATGATGTGGCGGGGCGCGATCCGCTTCCCGTCCATGAACTTCTCGTACAGGAGCGGCTCGATGGCGATGTGTTCGCCGCAGGTGACGCTGCCGAAGCGCGGGCAGAGGACGCGCGCGCCGTTCTCGTCGTGGTCGCGGGGCACGTGGCGGTAGACCGAGGCCATGACGCAGACGTACGGCTCGTACAGCTTCGCGACGTCCGGCTGGCGGTAGCGGATGCCGGCGTAGTGCTCGCTGGCGATCTCGCCGTCCATGTTGACGCAGACGAGGATCGCCTTGTTCGTCTCCTTCGAGAGCGCGACCGCGTCCTCCCAGGTCCGCTGGAACGGGACGAGGACGGGGCGCGCCCAGTCCTCGGCGGTCGGGGCGCGCCACATCTGCTCGCGCGACAGCCCCGCGTCCTGCCGGTCGCCCTGAGCGTCGGCGTCGGGGGCGAGGAGGGCGAGGAGCGGGACGAGGAGGCCAGGGAGGAGGGAGAGAGGTCGACGTGCGCGCACGATCCGGACTCCGCGGTCGAGGGGCAGAGCGATCGATCGTAGCGGAACGAGTCCGTAGGATCGGCGGGAAGATGCCCCCGGGAGACGATCCTTGACCGATGTCGACGACGTGACCGAACGGATCGCGCGCGAGGCGGAGTTCCTCGACGCGGTCCGGACGGAGGTCGATCGGGTCCTCGTGGGACAGCGCGCGCTCCTGGACGGCATGCTGATCGGCCTGCTCGCCGACGGGCACGTCCTGGTCGAGGGGGTGCCGGGCCTCGCGAAGTCGCTGGCCGTCCAGTCGCTCGCCGTCGCGCTCGGCGGCGAGTTCCGGCGGATCCAGTTCACGCCCGACCTCCTCCCCTCCGACCTCCTCGGGACGCAGGTCTACAACCCGAAGAGCGGCGAGTGGACGGTGCGGGAGGGACCGATCTTCGCGCACTTCGTCCTCGCCGACGAGATCAACCGCGCGCCGGCGAAGGTCCAGTCGGCGCTCCTCGAGGCGATGCAGGAGCGTCAGGTCACGCTGGCCGGCGAGACCCGCGCCCTCCCCGCGCCGTTCCTCGTGCTCGCCACGCAGAACCCGGTCGAGCAGGAGGGGACGTACGCGCTCCCCGAGGCGCAGGTCGACCGCTTCATGCTGAAGCTCCGGGTCGACTTCCCGTCGCGGGAGGAGGAGAAGGAGATCGGGCGGCGGATGGCGACGACGACCCGGAAGCCGACGGTGAAGGCGGTGGCGACGCCCGAGCAGGTCCTCGCGGCGCGCGCGCTCGTCGACGACGTCTTCGTCGACGAGAAGGTGGTCGACTACGTCGTCGACGTCGTCTTCGCGACGCGCCGGCCGGCCGAGGCGGGGCTCGACGACCTCGGGCCGCTCCTGCTGTACGGGGCGTCGCCGCGGG
>JAUIEL010000197.1 GCA_030428825.1 bacterium | reverse complement strand
GTCCTCACGGGCCGTCCGCACCCGCCGCGCCCGCCGACGCCAGCATCCACGCCACGATCCCGCCGCGCGCGCTCCAAGCCACGGTGCGCAGCCAGTTGGTGCCGACGAGGGCGCGGTGGGACGCGACCGAGAACCGCTCGCCGAGCTTCGCGTGCAGCGGGACCTGGAGGAAGGCGGTCGAGGCCCAGACCACGACGATCAGGGCGAGGCCGAGCCCGACCGACGCCGGAGGGAGCGCCCACGCGCCGGGACGCGCGGCGAGCAGGATTCCGGTGGCCAGCTCCGTCGCCATCAGCGGGCCGACGATCCACGTGATCCGGCGGGAGTGCGACTCGTGGAACGACCGGAACCCGCGCTCCGGGACCCGATCGAACAGCGGGTAGTGGACGAGCTGGATCGTCCAGATCAGCCCGACGAGACCCCAGGTGACGGCGGCGTGGAGGAGGAGCACGGGAGAAGGTTCGTCCGGGACGGGGCCGCGGATCCCCCCGACGAGGCGGGATCGCCTCCCCCCGTCCGGTCGGAAACGGGTGATATCCTGCAAGTCCGCCGGCGGGACGGGTCTCTCGATCCGGACCTTCGCGCCGCACTGGAGGACCCGATGCCCCGCACCCCCACGCCCTCGATCCGCCTCGCCGCCGCCCTGCTCGCCGGGGCGGTCGCGACGGCCCCGGCGCTCGCGGAGACCCTGGTCGTCGGGTCCGACCTGCCGCGCCCGCTCGCCCACGGGGACGTCGCGGTCGGCCTGCTCGAGGAGATGACCGACCTCGGCGCGGTCTCGGCCCTCGTGCCGGCGGACGACGGGTCGATCCTCGTGGCGTCCCCGCCGACCCCCGGCGCCCCGGCGACGAGCACGATCCACCGCCTCTCCGCCGACGACGGCGCGGTCCTGGCGCAGTGGTCGATCCCCGGCGAGGTCGTCGCGCTCGCTCCGGCCGGCGACGACGTCTGGTCGGCGACCGCGGACGGGCGACTCACACGGCACGACGCCGGCACCGGCGGGGCGCTCGCCGTCATGCACACCCACCGGTGGACGACGGCGCTCGCCAGCGACGGCGCGCTCCTCTACCAGGGGACGTCGAACGGCGAGGTCCACGCCGCCCCGGTCGCCAACCCGATCTGGAAGCTCGCCATGAAGGTGTTCGCGCCGATCGAGTCGCTCTCGCTCCGCGGCACGTGGCTGCTCGTCGGCGTGAAGGGACACGTCTACATCCACGAGCGCGACACCGGCAAGTTCATCTACGGGTACAACGTGCCGAACGACGCCGCCACGATCGCGCTCTCCGGCAACCAGGTCGTCGTCGGCGGCCGCGACGGCTCGATCGCGCTGGTCGACCCGAACGCCGGCACCGTCGCCGAGCACGGGGCGATCTCGGTCCGGGGAACGGCGGGCCCGTATCCGATCGCCGCGCTCGCCGTCCTCGACCCCGCGCCGTTCGCCCACCTCACGCCGCCGCTCTCGTTCGCGTCGATCGGCGCCGGAAACCCGATCGCCTTCGACCTCGAGGTCTCGCCCGAGCTCGCCGGCCGGCCGTACCTCCTCCTCGGCAGCGTCAGCGGCACGACGCCGGGCCTGACGGTCGACGGCGTGTCGATCCCGCTCAACCCCGACCCGTACCTCGTGCTGACGTTCCACGGGTCGCCGACGCTCGCCGGCGCCCTCGGCGGGTTCGACGTCGACAACCCGCTCGGCGTGCCGGTCGCGAACGCCTCGCTGAAGCTCCCGGCGGGGTTGAGCCCGGTCGCCGTCGGCCTGACGCTCGAGCACGCGTTCCTCGTCTACGACCCGAACACGCTGACCGTCGTCGCCGCGAGCAACGCCGCCCGGACGATCGTCACCCCTTGACCCTCGCCCGAGCGACCGCGTCTCACTCCGCGTGGAGCAGCGCGCTCCCCGCCCGCACGAGACGCTCGGGCGCCGCGGCCCGACCTCCGATCGCCGTGACGTGAACCCCGATCGCCCGCAGGGCCTCCTCCAACCGGGCGGCGTGGGCCCGCGACTCGATCGGCGCGGCGAGTCCCTCCACCGGGTGCGCCGCGTCGGGGACGAGCGCGACCGCGAGCCGCATGTCGTCGAGGAGCTCCGTCCGGCCGCGCGCCAGGTCGAGGTCGATCGTCGCGCCGGTCAGGAGGACGCCGCGGAAGAGCCCCGGCGCGCGGACGGCGACGTTGAACGCCACGGTCCCTCCGAGCCCCTCTCCGGCGATCAACACGCGCGTCGGATCGACCCGGAACCGGCGCCTCGCCTCGAGGAGGGCGTCGGTGACCGTCCGCTCGTCGTGCAGGGCCCGCGATCCGTACCGCTCGAGATCCTCGACCCAGGTCATGCCGCCGGAGGGGGAGGTCGCCCCCGCGGTCGGGTACCGGCCGGACGGCGCGACGAGGATCGTGCCGAGTCGCTCCGCGACCTCGCGCCACCTCCCGCGCACGACCTCCTCCCGCGTCGACCCGTGGCGGTGAAGGACCAGCAGGACGGCCGCCTGCGCGCCGGGATCGACGCCGGCCGGGACGTGGAACGACGCCTCCCCCGCGTACCGCTCGATCTCGTCCCGGTGGCTCCGCACCCGCTCCCGCAACGCCGCGAAGCGCGCGCTCCCGCGGACCGCCGCCAGGTCGGAGTCGGTCTCCAGCAGCTCGACGTCGGCGGCGCGGAAGCCGAAGCCGTCCGCGACGGCGCGCTCGAGCGCGGTCAGCGCGCCGTCCACGTCCCTCTCGAGGCTCCGGACGCACGCGAGGTTGTAGGAGCAGACCGGGACGCCGGGGACGATCTCGAGGCACTCCTCGAATCGTCGCGCCGCCTCGGCGAGCGCGCCGGCCTGGAGGGCGCTGATCCCGCGCTGGAAGGCGGCGTCGTACGCCCGGAGCGCGGAGACGTCGCCGCGCCGCAGCGGATACGCCGGGTCGAGGCGGAGGTCCTCGTACCGCTCGGGCGGCTCCTCCGGAGCCAGCAGCCGCCGCGCCAGCTCCGCCTCCCACCGCGCCGCCTCCTCGACGCGGCCGGCCTCGCGGCAGAGGAGCGCGAGGAGTCCCAGGTCCTCCGGCGTCGCCGACGGGGCGCCGCCGCCGGCCGCCTCGACTCGCCCGCGCTGCGCGTCGAGGGCGCCGTCGACGTCGCCGCGCTCCCGTGCGAGCTCGACCCGACGAGCGAGGGCCGCGCGCCGGACGCGCACTTCCTCGGGCGACGTCCCGCCCGTCCGGGCGACGGCGGCGAGCACGTCCGCCTCCGCCTCGTCGAGGCGCCCGGACCGGTGCCGGAGCGACGCCCGCTCGACCCGCGCCTCGGCCGCGTCGACGCGCGCCGATTCGCCGGCCGCGTCGAGGTGGGCGATCGCCCGGTCCATGCGTGCCAGCGCGGCGTTCGAGCCGTCGACCCGGAGGTGCCGCGCGAGGAGCGCGAGCCACCGGCCGACCGCCGCGTCGCGCGCCGGCGCCGCGCCCGGCGTCGGCAGGAGCGGCTCGAGCTCCTCCAGCACCTCCCGGACCCGGCGATGCTCGTCCCCCAGGCTCTTCCGGAAGAGGCCGAGCGCCTCGACGAGGTGCTGCTCGGCCGCCGCGTCGTCGCCGGCCTCGCGGGCGAGGGAGGCCCGTCGCCGCAGGTCGTTCGCGATCTCCGGCAGCGCCGGACGCCGCTCCTCGCGGCGAAGCTCGAGGCTCCGGTCCCCGTGGCGCTCCGCGGCGACGCGGTCCCCCTCCATGCGCGCGACGTCGGCCAGCCTCCCCTCGACCGCGGCGAGATCCGCCCGCTCGGCGCCGATCGCCTCCAGCGTGTCGAGCGCGCGGCGGTAGCGTCGGCGAGCGTCCTCCGGCCGGTCGGCCCGCCGGCGCACGTCGCCCACGAACATGTCGGAGCGGGCGGCGAGCCGGTGGTCCTCGCGGCCGATCGCCGTCAGGACGCGCCCGCACCGCTCGGCGAGCGCCAGCGCCAGCGCGTCGTGCCCGAGGGCCAGGTGCGTCTCCGCGAGGTGGTCGAGCGCGCTCGCGACCTCGACGTGGAGGTCCCCGAGCGTCGCCGTCCGGAGGGCGAGCGCGCGATCGAACAGCGGGAGCGCCCGCTCCGGGCGGCCGAGCCGCGTGTGGACGCGTCCGAGCGTCTCGAGGACCAGCGCCCGGCTGAGCGGGAGGCCGAGCCGCTCGCCGTCGACGCGGGCGGCGCCCCGGCGCAGGAGCTCCGCCGCCACCGCGCGCGCCGCCGGGTTCTGCTCCGCGTCGAGGTCGGCGACGAGCTCCTCCCAGAACGACGAGACCTCGCGGTTCCGCTCCGCCTCGCGGCGGTAGTCGGCGGCCGCGCGGCGGGCCTGGTCGCGCTCCGCGGCGAGCGCACGGTTGAAGACCACGAGCGCCGCCGGCGTCCCGACGAGGACGAGCGCGAGGAGCGCGAGCGCCGCCGCCGCCGCCGGCCGACGCCGCGCCTGACGGATCGCCCGCTCGAGCCACCCCGGCGCGCGCGCCTCGATCGGGGCTCCCGCCGCGACCCGGCGCAGGTCGGCGGCGAACGCGGCGGCGGTCGCGTAGCGCGCCCCGACGTCCTTCGCCGTCGCCGTCGCGCAGACGACCTCGAGGTCGCGATTCGCGAGCGGCGTCCGCTGCCGGAGCGGGAGCGGGTCGTCGAGCTCGATCCGTCGGAGGAGCGCCGCCGCGTTCTCGGCCTGCAGCGGGACCGCGAGCGCGAGGAGCTCGTACAGGGTCGCCCCGAGCGAGTAGACGTCGCTCCGGCCGTCGACCGCGCCGCGACGCGCCGAGACCTGTTCGGGCGACGCGTAGTACGGCGAGCCGGCGAACTCCCCGGTCCGGGTCAGCGCCGGGGCGTCGGCGACGTGCGCCAACCCGAGGTCGAAGAGACGCGCCCGCCCCTCCGCGTCGAGCAGCACGTTCGACGGCTTGACGTCGCGATGGACGATCCCGTGCGCGTGCACCTCCTCGAGGGCGTCGGCGACCTGCGCCGCGATCTCGCACGCGGCCGCGACGTACCCGCCGCGCGCGGGGAGACCCCGGCCGCCCTCGTCCCCCTTCGCCGCCCGCACCGCGCGGTACGCCCGGTCGAGGTCGTCCGCGGTGAGGGCCGCCGGAGGGGTGCCGCGCCGTCGGATCTCCTGGATCAGCTCCGCCAGCGTCACGCCCTCCACGTGTTCCATCACCAGGTACGCGCCGTCGTCCCGCTCGCCGACCTCGAGGACGCGCACGAAGTTCGGGTGGTCGAGCCGGGCCGCGGCCCGGGTCTCGCGGAGGAATCGCTCGCGCGCCCGCTCCCCCGCCTCGTCGTCCGCGGGCCAGGCGATCGTCTTCACCGCCACCCGCGCGCCCCCGCCGACCGGCTCCGCGAGGTGGACGACTCCCATCGCGCCGCGGCCGAGCACCCCGAGCACCCGGTAGTCTCCGATCCGCTTCGGCGACGCCCCCTCCCCCTCCGGGAGGAGCCCGGCGCGCGCCAGGAGACGGATCTTCTCGCGCAGGGTGGGCGCCCACTCGGGGAGCGCGGCGCAGACCCGCTCGACGCCCGCCTCCCCCTCCCTCACGTACGCCTCCAGGCAGCGCGACAGCGCCTCCTCCAGCGCGGCGCTCGAGGACGGGTCGCCGGACGGCGGGGGATCGTCGAAGGGCGGCGGGTCGACGGAGGTCATGGGGGGAGCGGGCGGGCGGACATCCCGATCGAGTATAGACTCGGCCGGCCGCGCCCCCGGGACGCGAGCGAGGCCCACGACGCATGAACGACGAGCCGGACCGGGAGTTGATCGAACGCGCCACCGGCGGCGACGCGGCGGCGAGGGACGATCTGTTCGCGCGGAGTCTCCCCTCGCTCGTCGACTTCCTGCGCGCGCGGATGGGGCCGATGCTCCGTTCGCAGGAGACGAGCGTCGACCTCGCCCAGTCGGTCTGCCGCGAGGTGCTGAGCGACCTCTCCGACTTCGAGTACCGCGGCGAGGGGGCGTTCCTCCGCTGGCTGAAGACGCGCGCCGAGTACAAGGTCCTCAAGCGGTGCCGCTTCTACCGGCAGGAGCGCCGCGACGTCGCCCGCCGGGGACCGGCGCTCGACCACCTCCCGGACGACGGTCAGCCGACCGATCCGCGGACCGCGAGCCACGACGCCCGCGCCCTCGAGGAGTTCGACCGGCTGCAGCAGGAGCTCGACCGGCTCCCTCCGGACTACCGCGAGGTGATCGTCCTCTCCCGGATCGTCGGCCTCACGCCGGAGCAGGTCGCGACGCGCATGGGGCGGAGCCGGGCGGCGGTCTGGACGCTCCTGTCGCGGGCGCTCGCGCGGCTGGCGCTCTCGATCGACGGCGACCCGCGCGGCTGACCGCCGACCGTCGGCGTCCTGGTACGCTCCACGGCGTCCGCGTTCGCGTTCGAGGACCCGCCCATGCCGCCCGCCGTCGACCGTCGTGACTTCCTCGCCCGGACCGGCCGGCTCGCCGCCGGCGCGGCGCTCCTCTCCGCCGGCTTCGCGCCGGACGCCGCGGCCCGCCGCCGCCGCGGACCGAACGAGCGGCTCGCGATCGGGCTGATCGGATGCGGATCGCTCGGACGGGACCACCACCTCGCGAACCTCCTCCGGCGGGACGACGTCGACGTCGTCGCGGTCTGCGACGTCGACGCGGAGCACCTCGGGCGCGCCGCGGCGATCGCCGGCGGCCGGGCGAAGGCGCTCGACGACCACCGACGCGTGCTCGACCGCCCGGACGTCGACGCGGTGCTGATCGCGACCCCGGACCACTGGCACGCGATCCCGGCGATCGACGCGTGCCGGGCCGGGAAGGACGTCTACTGCGAGAAGCCGCTCTCGCTGACGATCGCCGAGGGACGCGCGATGGCCGACGCGGCGCGGCGGTACGGCACCGTCTTCCAGACCGGCAGCCAGCAGCGCTCGTCCGAGCTGTTCCACCACGCGTGCGACCTGGTCCGGAACGGTCGGATCGGCCGGCTCCGGTCGATCACCGCCGCGATCGGCCGCGGCCCGACCTGCGACCTCGAACCCGACCGGACGCCGCCGTCGCACCTCGACTGGGACGCCTGGCTCGGACCGGCGCCGCTCGTGCCGTACACGCCGAAGCGATGTCACTACACCTTCCGCTGGTTCTCCGACACGTCGGGCGGGAAGGTCACGGACTGGGGCGCCCACCACCTCGACGTCGCGCAGTGGGCGAACGGCTCCTCGCTCTCCGGCCCGGTCGCGGTCGAAGGGCGCGCGACGTTCCCGGAGCGCGGGCTGTACGACACGCCGGTGACGTTCGACGTCCGGTTCCGGTACGAGAACGGCGTCGACCTCCTCCTCACCAGCGAGGGGGAGAACGGCGTGACGCTCCGCGGCGACGACGGCGAGATCTTCGTCTCCCGCTCCCGGATCGCCGCGACGCCGCGCGACGTCCTCGCGCAGGACGTCGACGCCGGACCGGTCCGGCTCGCGCGCAGCCGCAACCACTGGTCGAACTGGATCGACGCGATCCGGGACCGGTCCCGGCCGATCTGCGACGTCGAGATCGGACACCGGTCGGCCACGGTCTGCCACCTCGCGAACATCGCCGTCCGGCTCGGCCGGCCGCTTCGATGGGACCCGTCCTCCGAGCGGTTCCCCGACGACGAGGAAGCGAACCGCATGACGATGCGCCCGATGCGGCTGCCGTACGCGCTGTGAGGACGACGCCGATGAACCGCCCCGCCGCCCGCCTCCCGCTCCTGATCCTCGCGCTCGCGTTCGTCGCGCCGCCCCCGTCCGCCTGCGCCGACGAGGCGGACGCGATCGAGGCGCTCGTCCCGCGGCTCGCGCACGCCGACCGGGAGACGCGCCGCGCGGCGGCCCGCGACCTGGCGCGGCTCGCGCACGAGGCGTGCCGCCCCGGAGCGCCAAGCGGCCGCGCCCGCGCGGCGGCGACGTTGGTCCGCGCGCTCGAGCGACGTCCCCGCCTCCCCGTCGAGAGCGCCGACGCCGCGCTCCGCGCGCTCGCCCGCACCGCGGCCGACGCCGCGTCGATCGACGCCCTCGCCCGGCTCGCCGACGACGACCTCCTCGGCGACCGTGCCTTCGCCGCGCTCGGCGCCGTGCCCCACCCGTCGGCGGTGGCGGCGTTGGTGGCGCGACGCGACGACGAACGCGCGCTGATCGCGCTCGCCGAGCAGGGGCCGCGCCTCGACGCGGACGCGGTCGGAGCGCTCCTCCCGATCGCGGTCGACGACGCTCCCCGCCGACGCGTCCTGGCTCGCCGCGCGCTCGCGAACTCGGGGCACCCCGCCGCCGCGCGGCTGCTCGCCCGGGCCGCGGCGGACGGCGACGCGGCGTCGGTCGACGACCTGCTCCGGTGGGCGGAACGGACGTCCGACCGCGGCGCGGGAGCGAGCGCCGCCCGAACCCTCCTCTCCGCGACGGCGCCGCACCACCGCGCCGCGGCGGCCCTCTTCCTCGGCCGCGCCGGCGAGGCGCGGGACGTCCTGACGCTCGTCGGGCGACTCGCGGACGACGCCCCTTCGGTGCGGGGGGCGGCCGCCGAGGCGCTCCGCGTCCACGCGCACCCGGGCGTCGACGCGATCCTCGGCGGCATGGTCGAGCACGCGCGTCCGGAGCAGCGGGGCGACCTCCTGCGCCTGCTCGCCGCCCGCGGCGCCGCGGAGGCCGGGCGCCTCGTCCTCGCCGCGATCGACGCCGAGGACGACCCGCTGCGCCGGTCCGCGCTGGAGCTCGCCGGCGGCCTGGTCGAGCCCGGCCTCGCGGAGCGGCTGCTCGCCGTCGCCGCGGCCACCGACGGCGCGACGCGGGACGCCGCGCTCGGCGCCGCGATCGAGCAGGCGCGGCGGTCGACGCTCGAGGGGGACGGGGACGCCGCGCGCGCCGTCCTCCACCGCGTCCTGGGGCTCGACGGCTCGTCGACGGTCGCCCGCGCCGCGCTCGTCCGGCTGGCGACGGTCGCGGACGCCACGTCGCTCGAACCGCTCGCTCGACTCGACGGCGACGAGGCGGTCCGCGAGGAGGTCGCGCGGGTCCGGCTGGCGCTCGGACGGCGCCTCGCCGCCGCGGGCGACCGCCGCGCGCGGGGTGTCCTCGAGCGGGTCGTCGTCGACTCGTCGGATCGCGGCCGCCGTCGCGAGGCGCTCGACGCGCTCGTCGTCCTCGGCGTCGACGTCTCGCTCTTCCCGAAGCGGGCCGGCTTCCTGACCGACTGGCACGTCGCCGGGCCGTTCGCGGAGGCGACGGCGGGCGACCTCGGGACGGCGCCGTTCTCGACCGACCCGGTCGACCTCGAGGCCGTCCGGACCGGGAAGGGCGGAGCGGAGATCCGCTGGCGCGAACACGTCACCGGCGACCCGGACGGCATCGTCGACTTCGCGGCGGAGATCGGCGGCGAGCACGCCGCGGCGTACGCGACGGCGGAGTTCACGGTCCGCGGCGGCCCGGGGCGCCTGAAGGTCGGCTCGGACGACGGCGTCGCGATCTGGCTGAACGGGGTCCTGGTCCACGACCGGTTCGTCTGGCGCGGCGTGGCCCCCGACCAGGACGTGATCGACGTCCGGTTCGCCGACGGCGTGAACCGATTGACCGCGAAGGTGTCGAACGGCGGCGGCGGCTGGGCCCTCTGCGTCCGGGTGGCCGACGCCGCCGGGCGGCCGATCGACCTCCGCAGCGCCGAGTTCTGACGCCGGGGTCGGCGAATAGGCGGGAAGGCGCGCCACGGCCGGAGCGTCCCAGGCTCCGGAGGGTCGCCGCATGGGAATCCGGAAGAACGCACTTCGCGCGCTGGCGGCGACGCTCGGGCTCCTCGGCGGGACGGCCGGCGCCCAGGAGCTGACCGTCACCTCCGCCCCGACGCGCGAGCGCGCGCTCTCCCCGGACGCCGCCCGCGTCGACCTCGCCACGGGAGCCCGGATCGACTGGACCCCGCCGGGCGGCGAGAAGATGGTGGTCGTCCCGGCCTCGGCGTTCGGTCACCTATAGGCGGTCGCCCCACGGGCGGGGCGTCCGATCCCATCTGGCTCCGCCCGTCATCCCTGCTAGACTTCCTCCTTGGCGCCCGCGCCCGGGCCTGACCGGTCCGCGGCCGGGCTAGCCAGGACAGGAGGAGCCGGCTGTTGGCCATGACGACGCGCAAGTGGGTGGCCGTCGCTGCGGCGGGCGTGGCCGCGCTGGCGCTCGTCGTCGTGCTGGTGGCCTACGCCGCGCGGGTCTTCCTGGTCGGCTCGATCCTGGACAGCCAGTTGCAGGCGCTGGGGTTCCCGGACGCGAGCGTGACCGTGGAATCCGTGGATTTCGGCGGCGCCGCGGTCGCCGACGTGGTGCTGGCCCCGG
>JAUIEL010000196.1 GCA_030428825.1 bacterium | reverse complement strand
CCGCGCTCGACACGTACGTCCGCTCGGCGTCCGAGACGATGGCCGCGAGGTCCGGGGTCGGTCCCCTGCCCATGGAAACCCATCTCCTTTCTTTCTCGGAGGTTCGCGCTCATTCTCCCGCGCCTCGCGGCCGCTGGACAGCGTCGTCCCTCCTCGAAATCTCTCGAGATCGGGCGATCGGACGCGCTCCCCCTCGAGCGACGGTCGAGAATTCCGGGCTCCGGCCGAAACGTCCGGCCCGCCGCCCGGATTCGGCCCCTGCCCGCGACGAACCCGTCCGCCGACCGCCGGAGACCACGATGATCCTCCTCGAACGCCCGTTCCGCCTCGCCGTCCTCCCGCTCGTCCTCCTCCTCGGCGCCGCGGCCCCGGCCGACGCCGCCGGACCCGCCAAGAAGGCCGTGAAGGGGCTGAAGAAGGAGTGCACGACGGCGCTGAAGGTGATGAAGAAGCAGGTCTCGTCGATCGAGAAGGTCCTCGACGCGAACCTCGACACGGTCGACCTGAAGCTGAAGAGCGGCGGCGGAAGCTCGCTCGACGTGCAGACCGTCTTCGACTCGCTCGTGTCGTACCAGCA
Organism: bacterium; assembly: GCA_030428825.1. Lineage (GTDB taxonomy): Bacteria > Planctomycetota > B15-G4 > B15-G4 > JADJEK01 > JAUIEL01. The sequence goes on along the minus strand of JAUIEL010000196.1, from coordinate 9,733 downwards.
GAACCTCGGCGCGGAGATGAACACGGCGTGCGACGCGCTCCGGGACGCGTACGCGGCCGCGGAGACGACGCTCGACGACGCGGGGCTCGGCGACGGCGACCATCCGAAGGAGCTCTACGTCGGCGGCGGCGGCGCCGCGGACGCGTTCCTGGCGGACGTGCTGAACGTCGTCGACAAGTCGCTGGCCGCGGCCGAGAAACGGGTGCGGAAGACCGCCGAGCAGTTCGAGAAGAAGCTCGACGTCGGCGTGCTCGTGAACCTCGGCCGGCCGCAGAACCTCCGCCTCTGGCCGGGGCCGTCCGGGTCGACGTACACGCCCCTGCAGCACACGATCGCGATCGCGCTCAGCAACGCGCCGCTCGACCAGGAGGACGCAGGGACCGTCCGCCTCTGGGGGAACTGCTACTCGAGCGACTCGCTGACGCTCCAGTCGAACAACAGCCACGGAGCGAACCTCTCGGCGACGGTCGTCACGAACGGCAACTCCTGGCAGTTCCAGTCGAACTCGGTCGACTCGGGACATCACGTCCTGAAGCTGAGGTTCACCTCGGAGTCCGGCGGCGGGGCGTACTCGGCGATCGGAGTCCGGTGACGAACGCTCCGGAGGCGGACCCCGACCGCCGCCGCCCGTTCCGTAGAATGACGCCCGACGCCGGACGACCCCTCGGCGTCGGGCGCCTCCATGAATCGACCCGTCACCGACCTCCTCCCCGCGATCCGAGAGCGGAACCGGGCGGCGATCGCCGCGCTGACCCCGGTCCTGTACGGCGAGCTGCACCGCCTCGCCTCGCGCGCGATGGCGCGCGAGAGATCGGACCACACCCTCTCCCCCACCGCGCTGGTGAACGAGATGTTCGTGCGGATCGCCGACCAGCGGACCGCGAACGCCCTCGACCGGAGCCGCTTCCTCTCTCTCGCCGCGCGCACGATGCGGCGCGTGCTGGTCGACCACGCCCGGCGGCGCGGCGCCGACCGGCGGGGGAACGCGCGCGGACGCCTCGACGTCGACGGGCTCGAGATCGCCGGCGCCGCGCGCGGGGTCGACGTGCTGGCGCTCGACGAGGCGCTGGAGAGGCTCGAGGCGCTCGACGTGCGGCAGGCCCGCCTCGTGGAGATCCGGTTCTTCGGCGGGCGGACGTTCGACGAGGCCGCCGCCGCGCTCGGGGTCTCGGTCGCGACCGCCAAGCGGGACTGGGAGCTCGCCCGGGCCTGGCTGCACCGGGAGCTCCGCGATGCGTGACGCCCGGCGCGACGCGTGGCCGCGGGTCCGCGACGCGTTCCACGAGGCGCTGGAGCGACCTCCGGCCGACCGCCTGTCGTTCGTCGAGCGACGGCTCGCCGGCGACGACGACGCGCTCGAGGAGGTGCGCGAGCTACTCGAGTCCCACGCCGCGGCGGACGGATTCCTCGACCCGGACGACGTCGCGGCCCCCCCGGACGGCGCGCGGATCGGGCCGTACCGCTGCATCGCGGAGCTCGGCCGCGGCGGGATGGGGACCGTGTCGCTCGCCGTGCGCGACGACGGCGAGTTCCGCCAGCGCGTGGCGGTCAAGGTCCTGAAGCGCGGCCTCGACACCGACGAGATCGTCCGCCGGTTCCGCGCCGAACGGCAGACACTCGCCGCCCTCGAGCACCCTTCGATCGCGCGCGTCCTCGACGGGGGGACGACCGACGACGGCCGCCCCTACCTCGTGATGGAGGCGATCGACGGCGAGCCGATCGACGCGTACTGCGAGGCCCGCTCCCTCCCCCGCCGCGCGCGGCTCGAGCTGTTCCTCGAGGTCGCGCGCGCGGTCGGTCACGCGCATCAGCTCCTGATCGTCCACCGCGACCTGAAGCCGGCGAACGTGCTCGTGACCGAGACGGGCGGCGTCCCGACGCCGAAGCTCCTCGACTTCGGGCTGGCGAAGCTCCTCTCGGCGGACGGCACCGCCGACGACGTCACCGCCGCGTTCGGCGCGGGGGCGTGGCTGACTCCGGCGTACGCCAGCCCGGAGCAGATCCGCGGCGACGCGATCGGCACCGCGACCGACGTCTACTCCCTCGGCGCGCTCCTCCACTGCATGCTGACCGGCGCGCCGCCGTTCGAGATCGAGGGGAGCGGCCCGGCGGCGATCGCGCGGTCCGTCGAGGCGCGCGTCGTCCCTCCGCTCGACGGAGGCCGCGGGCGGACCGACCTCGACACCATCCTCCGCGCCGCGCTCGCCCCCGACCCGGCGCGGCGCTACCCGTCGGTGGAGCGGTTCGCGGACGACGTCCGCCGCCTCCTCGACGGCCTCCCCGTCGCCGCGCGGCCGAGCACCTTCGCGTACCGGGCGCGGAAGTTCCTGCGCCGGAACGCGGTCCCCGTCGCCTCGCTCTCCGTCGCGTTCGTCCTCCTCGTCGCCGCCGTCGCGACGCTCCTCGGGCAGGCGCGCGAGATCCGCGCCGAGGCCGCGGCCCGGCGCGACGCGATCGAGTTCCTCGGCCGGGTCCTCACCTCGGTCGACCCGGTGAACGAGGGGCGCGACGTCGACTTCCTGCGGGTCGTCGAAGAGGCGGTCCCGGCGGTCGACCGCGAGTTCGCGGACCGGCCGCTGGAGAGGGCGCTCCTCCAGGACCAGCTCGGCCGGACGTTCCACCGGCTCGGCCGGTACGACGAGGCGCGCCGGCTGCTCGAGGCGGCGCTCGCCGCCCGCCGCGCGCACGCGGAGGCGGACGCCGCGGAGATCGCCGAGTCCCTCGACCACCTCGCCGACCTGCTCCTCGACGTCGAGGCGTTCGACGACGCGCGACCGCTCCTGCTCGAGTCGCTCGACCGCCGCCGCACGCTCGACGACCCGGTGGCGCTCGCCGCGACGCACAACCTCGTCGGCCTCTGGCACTACTGGACCAACGACCTCGACGAGGCGGAGCGCCACCTCCGCCGCGCGCTCGCGCTGCAGCGGGAGCACCTCGGCGAGACGAGCGAGGCGGCGTCGCTCAGCCTGAACAACCTCGCGCTCGTGAACCAGGAACGGGGGGACGACGACGCGGCGATCGAGTGCCTCGAGCGGTCGGTGGAGATCCAGCGCGCGCTGTTCGACCGCCCGCACCCGAGCCTCGCCACCGGCCTCTACAACCTCGGGTGGCTCTCCCACCATCGGCGCCGGACCGACCGCGCGCGGATCGTCCTCGAGGAGGCGGTCGCGATCCGGCGGGAGCTGTTCGGCGCGCGTCACCTCGACACCGCGCTCGCCGTCGGGACGCTCGGGAACGTCCTGCTCGACCTCGGCGACCACGTCCGGAGCGAGCCGCTGCTCCGGGAGGCGCACCGCGTGATCGGCGACCTGGTCAGCCGCGAGAGCTACCACTTCGCGAACGCGTCGTTCGGCCTCGGCAAGCTGTACGAGGCGACGGGCCGACCCTCGGCGGCGGCCGACGCGTACGAACAGGCGCACTCCGTCTACCGCCGGCGGGGCCCGGCGAGCCACGACGCGAGCCTCTCGGCGACCCGGGCGATCGTCTGCCGGGTCGAGGCCGGGGAGCACGACGTCGCGCGCGAGTCGATCGCGGCGTTCCTCGCGGCGGCGGACGAGGAGACCGTCTGGGTCCGCGGGCACGTCGGCGAGGTGCTCACCGCGCGGGCGCGGCGGCTCCGGGCCGAAGGGGAGACCGCGGCGGCCGAGGAGGCGCTGGCGGCGGCGCTCTCGATCCCGAAGGCCGTCTGGAGCTGGCGCCGCGTCTGGACGCTCGAGCTGAAGAGCGAGTGCGACCTCGAGCGCGGGGCGTTCGAGGCGGCGACCGCCGCGCTCGAGGAGGCGCTCGCGACGCTCGACCGCGACCTGCCGGGAGCGGCCGTCGTCCGGAGCCGGCTCCGCCACGCCCTCGGTCGGGTCGCCTGGGCGGCGGGCGACCGAGCCGCGGCGGAACCGCTCCTGCGCGAGGCCGGGGACGCGTTGACGCGAAGCCTCCGCCCCGACCACCCCTGGCTCGACGTCGTCGACGCGTGGCGGGCGCGCCTCGACGACGCCTGACCCCTCACTCGAGCTTCAGCGCCTCGGCGTTCGTCACCCACTTCGCGTTCGGGGGGAGGATCTGGATCCCCTGGAACCAGAGGGTGAACGGGCACGGGAGGGGGCCGATCGGCGGGAGCAGGAAGTCGGCGTAGCCGTCGGCGTTCAGCACCTTCGACGCGCCGCCGCCGTCGTCGTACAGGAGGAACGCCGGGGTCTCCACGACGACGCCCTCGAAGTCGCAGTCGGGGTCGAGGTCGAGCCCGAGGAACCAGGTGGCGCCGTTCACGCCGGCCGGGACCTCGTACCCCGGCGAGAGCTTCAGCGCCGCGTAGAAGACGCCGGCCGAGCGGCCGGGCGGGCCGACCATCCGGAGGAGCCCGCCGCCGGTCGGCGTGACCGTCGGACCGACGTGGTAGAGGTGCTCGGACCACTCGTCGGCGCCGATGTCGGTCCCGCCGCCGACGACGCGCGGATCCCCCTCGAAGTCGAACGGCGAGAGGATGCACGAGCCGGCGAGGTGGCTGCCGGCGTCCTTCAGCGGCGAGCCGAACTTCAGGTGGAAGTCCTCTCCGGCCGGATCGATCAGCCCCGGGTTCGTGGTGAAGAAGTCGAACGGGTGCGTGCCGTTCTCGATGCAGTTCAGGTCGTGCGCGACGCTCACGAACGACCCCTCGTAGACGTTCGGGCCGAACGACGGGTGGGCGACGTTCCCCCAGATCAGGTTGTTCCGGAGCACGGGCGTCCCGAACCCCCGGAACGCGACGCCGCCGCCGGTCGCGTCGTCGAACGTGCTCCCCTCGGTCCGGTTCCCCCAGATCGTGTTCCCGATCAGCTCGGCCGACGAGTCCTCCAGGTAGATCCCGCCCCCCTCCAGCGGCGCGAAGCATCCCTGGCCGTCGACGTCCCCGTTGAACGCGACGACGTTCGACAGCAGGCACGGGTTCGCGTCCTCGACGTAGATCCCGCCGCCGAAGTCGATGGAGTCGAAGATCCCGTTCCGCAGGACCTCGTTCCCGACCACGAGCGAGGTCGACCCCTCGAGCACCGCGATGCCCCCGCCCATCCGGGCCCGGTTGCCACGGATCCGGGTCGCGTGGACGATCGACGCGTCCCCCTCGCCGCAGGAGATCGCGCCCCCGAAGAAGAGGCCGAGGTTCGCGTACTGCTCCGACCAGTCCGCGCAGTCGGACGGCTCGGCGACGAAGCGGTTGTCCGCCACGACCGCGTCGCACGACTCCAGGGCGATGCCGCCCCCGCGCCCCTCCGAGACGTTCCGACGGAAGACGTTGTCGTGGACGTACGACGACGAGTCGCGGCAGTAGATCCCGCCCCCCGCCTCCTGGACCAGGTTCTCCTCGACGACGTTGTGCTCGATCGTCGGGCTGGAGTTCACGACGTAGATCCCGCCGCCCCAGCGACCGACGCCGAGCGTGCCGGCGCCGGCCCCCGACCCGCCGGTCACCGTGAAGCCGCGGATCACCGTCGCCGCGGTCTGCCCGCCGGTGACGCGCACGACCGCCTGCTGCGCGCCGCTGCCGTCGAGGACGACGTCGCACGGCGCCAGCGGCCGCCCCTCGAGCACGAGGTCGACGCCGGTCGGGAAGGCGACGTTCTCGGTGTACGTGCCGGGGTCGACGAGCACCTTCGGCACGACGCCGGCCGGGAGCGTCGGGGCGATCGTCGCCGCCTGGGCGAGCCCCCCGGCGACCGTGGTGATCGGGCGGGTCGGTCCGACCCGGACCAGCTCGGGCGGGTCGACGCACTGCGCGGTCCCGGTGAGCACGAAGACGCCGACGACCTCGGCGAGGAAGAACGATGCGATCATGGAGTGTCCTCTCACGGGCCGCCCCGGGGGGGAGGTCGAGCGGCCGTCCTTGCTTCCCCCTCGGTCGCGCGGACACGGCGCGGATCGTCTCATGCTTTCGGTCGAAAGTCGGCCGAATCGCCCGGTGTCCAACATCCTTGACACCTTCCTGGTGTCCGGTATCTTTGACACCACGTCGGGCGGACGCCGGCGCGGGACCGCCGAGAGGAACGATCGGATGAGCTTCCACGAGAAGAGCGTGTGGGTGACGATGGCGAGCATGATGGCGCTGTTCGGCACCTACTTCTGGATCGCCGGGGGGATGCTGGCGCGAGGGATCACCGCCGCGGTCGCCTACGTCCCGCTGCTCGCCGTCGTGGTCGCCGGACTGGTCGTGCTGATCACCGTCGGTCACGTGATCCTCGCCATCGCCGAGCGACCGGACGACGGGGACGAGCGCGACCGGCTGATCTCGTGGCGGGCCGAACACCACTCGGCGTGGCTGCTCGGGGTCGGGGTGATCGCCGCCGTCTTCGGGCTCGCCGCCGACGTCGGCAGCGCCTGGATCGCCAACGGGCTGATCCTGTCCCTCTTCCTCTCGGAGCTCCTGAAGCAGTCGCTGCAGCTCGTCGCCTACCGGAGAGGGTTCTGAGATGGCGCCGTCGGGGCACCGGCTCCGGAACCGGATCCGCGAGCTGCGGAAGGCGCACGACGAGATGTCCCAGAAGGAGCTGGGCGAGCGGATCGGAGTGACCCGGCAGACCGTGAACGCGATCGAGGGGGCGAAGTACTCGCCGTCGCTCGAGGTCGCGTTCCGCATCGCCCGCGTCTTCGCCGTCCCGCTCGAGGAGGTCTTCCGCTACGACGACGGCGGGCGCTGACCGCGACGCGCGGCGTCGCCCCCCCGATCGCGCCTCGCGCCCGCGGCGGGACGCCGAGACCCGAGGACGAACGGTGGCGAACACGATCGACCGGACCCCTGAACGACGCGCGGGCGCGACGCTCCCCCCGGCCGTGCTCGGGATCGCGGACCACTGCGGGTGGGCGGAGTTCGTCTGCGTCGCCGAGGCGGCCGGCGCCCCGGCCGTCGTGGCGCGGCGGCGCGTCGAGCTGCTCGACGACGGCCTCCCGAACCTCCCCCACGAGCACGAGGCGCAGGGCCTCGCGCCGGACGAGGCGGCGGTGCTGGTCGACCGGGTCCGGCGATCGGCCCGGGAGCGCTCCCGCGTCGAGCTGGATCGACTCCGCACCGAACTCGAAGGAGCGGCGCGCCTGGTCGCGGTCGCGCTGCGGGCGCCGCCGGCGACGGCGATCCCCGCCGCCGTGGCCGACGTGCTCGCGTCGCGCGCGGCGACGTGCGCGGCGGACGGAGAGCTGTTCCGGAGCGCGCTCGCGGCGGCCGCGGCCGCGGCGGGCCTGCGGGTCGTCGTCCACCCCCGGAACGCGAAGGTCTCGGACGCGACGCCGGCGCTCGGCCGCGACGCCGACGCGTTCCTGAAGGAAGTCGGACGGGAGCTCGGACCGCCGTGGCGGAAGGAGCACCGCGTCGCCGCGGCCGCGGCGATCGCGGCGCTCCTCGGCGGGGACGATCGGCCGTGACGGCCGCGATCCTCCCGAGGGCTTGACGCTCGACCGCACGCCGGGTGTCCTGGCCGGTTGGAGGAGCAGCGCTTGAACAGGATCGTCGCGGTCGCGCTCGTCGTCGGGTGCCTCGCCGTGGGTCGGGCCGCGGCCCACTTCCCGCACGACGTGGTGAAGGAGGTCGGCGTCTCGCCGTCGTTCGCGACGGACGGCGTCGTCCTCGCGGCGATCCAGCTGACCGAACACAAGCTGATCGCCCGCTCGACGAACGGCGGCCGCTCGTGGGCGCACCTCGGCCGGATCGTCGCCGAGAAGGACGTGCAGGCGTTCGCGTTCTCGCCGACGTTCGAGCGCGACGCCACCGTGTTCGCGGCGACCCGTCGCGGCGGCGTCTTCCGGAGCGACGACGGCGGCGTGAACTGGGACGCGGCGAACGAGGGGCTCGACGCGCCGAACGTCCAGGAGGTCGTCTGCTCGGCGCGGTTCGACGAGGACGGCGTCGTCTTCGCGGCGTCCCACCGCGGCGCCTACCGCTCGACCGATCGCGGCGCGACATGGGAGAAGATCGGTCTCGCGCAGGGCCCGGCGCGGGCGTGCGCCGCGGTCCCGGGGTCCGGAGAGGTGTTCGTCGGGAGGACGACGGCGCTCTTCCGGTCGATCGAGGGCGGGAGGTCGTGGGCGCCGCTCGGCGACTTCGGCGACCAGGTCGTCGGCGTCGAGGTCTCGCCGCGGTTCGAGGAGGACCGGACGCTCGCCGTCGTCCTCGCCCGCACGGGGATCCGCGTGTCGACGGACGCGGGGGAGACCTGGGCCGAGATGCACGACGGGCTCCCCACCCCGCTCCGCGTGAAGGAGGTCTCCGTCGCCGACGACGGCACCTTCTTCTGCGTCACCATGGGGGCCGCGTGCCTGCGGGCCGACTCCGCGTCGGCCGCGTGGACCACGTTCGGCGAGGGGTTCGAGGAGCCGGCCGAGCAGACCGACGACCACTACCACGCGCTCGCGGCGAGCCCGACGTTCTCGACGGACGGTCGCGTCTTCGTCGGCGCGCACGAGGGGTTCTTCGCGTCCGACGACCGGGGCGAGACCTGGACGCAGAGCAACCTCTACCACCAGCGGATCAACCGGCTGCTCGCGATCTCCCCCGCGTACGAGGACGACGGCCTCGTCCTGGTCGGGAACTACGGCGGCGGCCCGATGTTCTGGAACGAGAAGACCGACGAGTGGAGCGTCCGCGCCGACGGCATCCGCAGCCTCTACTGCGGCATCCTCACGCCGTCCCCCGCGTTCGCCGACGACCGGACGATCTTCTACGGCTACATGGGGACGTGGCGGTCGGACGACGCGGGGACGACGTGGACGCAGATCACGCCGTACGACGCGATCACGCGTTCGATCGCGATCTCCCCGGAGTTCGCCGAGGACGGCTTCGTGATCCTGAACCGCGCGCAGGCGGGGACCTGGCGGTCGAACGATCGCGGCGACACCTGGAGCGAGGTGCGCGGCCTGCCGAAGGGGCGCGTGAACGAGCTCGCGATCTCGCCCGGCCACCCCGCGGACCCGGTCGTCTTCGCCGCGCCGGCCCAGGAGGGGCTCTTCGTGTCGACCGACGGCGGGGAGAGCTTCGTCCCGCTCGCCGGCGCGCTGGACGGGACGAACGTCCGGACGCTCGCCCTCTCGCCCGACTTCGGCCGGGACGGCGTGATCCTCGCCGGGACGGTGGACCACGGCCTGTTCCGCTCCGAGGACCGCGGCGAGACGTTCGTCCGCGTCGACACGCCGTCCGGCGAGGAGGACACCCTCGAGAGCCTCGCGTTCTCGCCCGCGTTCGGCGCCGACGGCGTCGTCTACGCGGTGAGCCTCTACGACGGCGTGCTGGCGTCGGTCGACGGCGGCCGTCGGTTCCGGCCGCGGAACGTGGGGCTCCCCCACGACGCGAAGCGGATGATCGCCGTCTCCCCCGCCTTCGCACGCGACCGGACCCTCTACGTGTCGACCCACGCGTGGACCTGGCGCAGCACGAACGGCGCGCGGTCGTGGGAGCTCCTGCCGGGACACCTCCGGGTCGACGACCACCACCACACGATCGAGCGGACCGGAGGGTGGCGCGTCGAGTACCTCCCGGACGACTTCGCGGGCGGCACGGCCGTCAGCGACAAACCGGGCGCCACCGAGACGTTCCGGTTCTACGGTCGCACCGTCACCTGGTTCGCCCGCTGGCGCGCCCGCAGCACCCGCGCCGGGTTCCCGACGACGACGACCCCCGGCGCCACGTCGCCCAGCACGACCGCGCCCATCCCGACCATCGCGCCCGCGCCGATCGTCACCCCGCCGCGGACGACCGCCCGCGCACCGACGTACGCCGCCTCCT
>JAUIEL010000195.1 GCA_030428825.1 bacterium | reverse complement strand
ACCTCTCCGGCACCGCGCGCGCCGATCCTTCGACCCGCGCGTGGGCGAACCTCGACATCCGCGACGTCCCCCTCCCCGAGGCGGTGCGCGGCGTGCTCCTCGAGGCGGTCGCGGAGACGCTGCGCACACAGGAGATCCAGCGCTTCTCCACCCGCGTCGACGCCCCCGGGGGGCACCGGCACTACGACGTGCGCGTCATCCCGAGCGGGCCCGACGAGGTGCTCGCCATCGCCGAGGACGTGACCCAACGCCGCCACGAGCAGCGGGCGCGGGCTCGCCCGCGGGCAGTTCTTCACCCCGCCGCCGCTGGTCGACTTCGTGGTCGACCGGGCGATCGAGCGCTTCCGCGTCGACGGCAAGGAGATCGAGGTCGACGAGTCCGCGATCCGGTTCCTCGGGGACACGGGGTACGACGCCATGTTCGGCGCGCGCCACCTGACGCGGAACGTCGAGCAGCTCCTGCTCCAGCCTCTCGCCCGCGAGACGTACTTCTCCGACTGGGAACGCGTCGAGCGGATCAAGGTCTCGAAGGTCGGGAGCGCGCTGGTGTTCGAGAAGGTCCACCGCGATCCCCGCCGCGGACGCGCCGCGAACGCCGTCCCGAGCTCCGGGGGCGCCTCGGACTCTTCCTGAACCATCTGCTCGTGACGGGGTCGTGACGAACCTCCGCTCCGCCCGTCCGTTCGGACCGGTGGAGCGGCGTGCGTCTCGGCCCCGTCGTCCGTCGCTCCGCCGCGCCCCGCTCGTTCCCTGGCCGTGGAGGCTCCCATGCGCCGCGCCGTCCGCCGTCCGATCGCCCTCGTCCTCGCCCTCGCCGCCCCGCTCGTCCCGGCCGCGCCGCCGGACGGTGACCCGCTCGCGGAGGCGCGACGGGCCCTCGCGCGCCTCGACTTCGACGCCGCGCGCGCGACCCTCGACGCGCGGCTCGCGGCGGCCGACGCGGACGACGACCCCGACGAGGCGCTCCTCCTCCGCGCGGTGACGCGGCTCGCGACGTCCGATCCGGACGGGGCGCTCGTCGACCTGCGGCGGCTCCTCGACCGCTCGCCGGACCGGCCGATCGCGCAGCCGGCGCGGCTGCTCGCGGCGGACGTGCTGACCCGGCTCGACCGCCACCTCGAGGCGCTCGACCGGACGGACGAGGTCGTGGCGCGGCTGCGGGCGGACGAGCGACGGCACGGGATCGCGCGGCTTTACCTCGACGCCGCCGACCTGCTGCTCCGCCCCCCGTCCGGGGCGGACGCCCGGACGTCGACTCCGCCGTACGGCGCGGCGTACGAGCTGCTCCGGAAGGCCGAGGAGCTCGACGCGCTCGGACCGGACGCGGCCCGGGTCCGGCTCGACCTCCTCCGTTGCGCCGACCGGCTGTCGAGGCCGCCGTCGGAGCGGATCGAACGCGCGACCGCGGTCCTCGACGCCCCGGAGGACGAGGCCGCGGCGTCGGAGGCGCTCGAGCTGCTCGGGAACGCGCACCGGGACGCCGGCGACCTCCTCGCGGCGCGCGACGCCTGGTTCCGCCTCGCCGACCGCGCGCCCGGGTCCGCGCGGGCCGCGGACGTCCTCCTTCGCCTCGCCGCCCTCTTCCTGCGGTCGGAGCTCGACGACCTCGCCGACCTCGAGGGGGCGCTCGCGGCGCTCGACCGGCTGGAGGAGATCCCCCCCGCCGACGAGGAGGCGCGACGGGCGCGCGGCGCGCTGAGGCTCGACGTGGCGCGCGCCCTCGCGGCCCGGCCCCCGCTCCGGGAGCTGGCGGTCGACCGGCTGGAACGGATCGCCGCGTCGCCGGACGCGGACGGGCGGGCGCTCCTGCTCCTCGCGGACCTGCGGGCGGAGGACGGCGCGCCGGAGGAGGCGCTTCGGCGGCTGTCGGAGGTCGTGGCGGAACGTCCGCTCGACGACGTGACGCGGACCGCGATCCGGAGGATCGGCGAGATCGCGAAGGGGGCGTTCGAAGCGGCGGTCTCGGCGGGGATCTCCGCCCGCGGTGAGGGGCGAGCCCGGTGGTTCGAGCGGGCGCGAGGGCTCGCGGCCCGCTTCGTCGAGCACTCCCCCACCGACGCCGCCGTGCCGGGGATCGCCCGGACGCTCGCCCGGCTGGAGCTCCTCGAGGGGCGCGTCGACGAGGCGATCGAGCGGGCGCGCGAGGTCGCGCGACGGTTCCCGGACTCGGACGAGGCGACCCGCGCGCGGCTCGACGTCGCCCGCTGGACGGCGGAGGAGAAGGGGGAGTACGAGGCCGCCCTCGAGCTCCTCCGCGCCCTCGAGGCCGACGCGCGAAACGGGGAGGCCCGCCGGCTGCGCGGCGAGCTGGAGCGCCCGGCCCTCCGGATCGAGCCCCCGCGGCCGGTCTCGACCGGCGCCCGCCCCGCCGTCGTCGTGCACTCCCGGAACGTCGACCGGCTCGAGGTCCAGCTCCACCGCGTCGACCCGGAGTCGGTCTTCCTCGCCGCCGGGACGCTCGACGGGCTGACCGCGCTCGACGTCGGTCTCATCCGTCCCGACGCGACGTTCGAGGTCGCGCTCGACGCCGCTCCCCACGCGCCGCACGAACGGCGGATCGAGCTGCCGGCGTTCGACGGCCCGGGCGCGGCCGTCGTGACCGTCCGCGCGGGGAGGCTCGAGGCGCGGACCGCCGTGATCGCGAGCGACCTCGACGTCCTCGCCGTCGCGACGGCGCGGGGGACCCGCGTCGTGGCCGACGGAGGCGCCCCCCGCGCGCGGGTCGCGAGCGACGGGCGGCTCCTCCCCGAGGACGAGAGCGGCCCGGCTCGCGGGACCGACGCCCGGCGCGAGGTGTTCGCGGTCCGGGACGGCCACGTCGCGTCGGCGACGGTGCGGACGGACGGCCCGATCGAGGCGCCTCCCCGGCGGGCGAGGGCGTGGCTCGTCGCCGACCGCGAGCGGGCGCGCCCCGGGGACGACCTCCGGCTGTTCGGCGTCGTGACCGCTCCGTCCGGGACGGAACGGTCGCTCCGCCTCGACTGGCGCGACCGGCGGACCGGCCTCCTCCTCCGGTCGGAGCCCGTCGATCCCGGGCCGAACGGGACGATCTCCGACGCGTTCGCGGTCGATCCCTCGTTCCTCCATCCGACCACGATCGACGTGGCGCTCGTCGGGGCCACGAACGACGACGACCGGGTCGTGGCGCGGACCTCGGTCGAGGTCGGTCCGTTCGCCGAGCCGGAGGTCGACGCGGTCTGGACCACGCCCGCGCTCCCGCTCCTCTGCGGCGAGACGGCGCGCCTGCGCGCCACGCTCGTCGACCGGGACGGCACCCCGCTCGCCGAGGAGCGGGTCGAGATCGCGCTCGACGACGACGCGTTCTCGCCGGTCCGGACCGACCGGGGCGGCGCGGTGACCCTCGACGTCCCGGATCGGCGGACGTCCCTCCCCGGGCGGGTCCGGGCTCGGATCCGAGCGCGCGGCATCGAGCTCCGCCGGAGCGTCCCGGTCGTCTCCCGCGCCCCGCTCGTCCGCGCGCTCGGGCGGCTCGCCGAGGGGCTGCCGACCCTCGCCGGCGTCGACGCTCCGCTCGCGTTCGAGGTCCGGGACGCACGAGGGGCCCCGGTCCGGACCGCGCTGCGGGTCCGGGTGCGGACGGTCGACGCCGCTCCGGCCGTCCCGGACTCGCTCGACGTGACGGTCGACACGGACGCGAACGGCCGGGCCGAGGTGCCGCTCCGCCTCGCCGCGGCCGGAACCCACCGCGTGCACGTCGACGTCGACGGCGGGCGGGGGCTCCCGGTGCGGAGCTCCTGGCCGCTCTCCGTCGTCGGCGACGGCGACGACGTGCCGGTCTCGCTCGCCCCGGCGACCGCCGCCCCGCCGCGCGGCGCCGCCCTCCGGCTGACCGTCCACTCGGAGCTCGACGACCGACCGGCGACGCTCGTCTACCACGACGTGGTGCCGCGCGGCGAGCGGGCGATCACGCTCCCCCGCGGCGCGAGCGAGTGGTCGATCCCGATCCCCGCCGACGCCCGGGCGCCGTTTCGGATCGAGTGCGTCGTCGACGACGGCTCGGTCGTGCGGCGCCCCTCGGTCGCGGTCGTCCCGGCGGCCGCGTGCGAGGTGCGGGTCGAGACGGACGCCGCGGCGGCGCGCGCCGGCGACGCGCTGGAGGTCCGGATTCGGGCCGAAGGGAGCGGCGGCGCGCTCCTCGCCGGGGAGGCGCTGGTCGTCCTGGTCCCCGAGGAGGCGCGGCCGGCCCTCGTCGCCCGGCTCGGCGACCCCGCGGCGGCGCTCCACCCGACCGTCTCGGGGCGGTTCGTGAGCGTCGATTAGAGCGCGGCGTTCGTCCCGCCGTCGACGACCGTGGTCCTCGACGACGCCGTGGCGGAGGCGCTCGCCGAACTCGAACGGACGGCGGCGGCGCCGGGGGCGTCGGTGATGATCGAATCGCTCGCGCTCGACCGGATCCTCGGCCAGCGGGAGGAGCTCGAGGAGGAGCAGGAGTGGAACGACGTCATCGGCGTCGGCGGCGGCGCGGGCGGGAAGTTCGGCGGGCGGTACGGCGGACGCGGAGGCGGACGCGCGTCGGCCGGCGCCGCGACGGCGGAGGACGGTCCGCCGCGGGTCCTCCCCGCGCCGACCGTCTTCCGGTCCGGGGTCGCGCTCGCGACGGACCGGCCGACGACGGTGACGCTCCCGCTCCCCGCGCGCGCCGGACGCCACGCCGTCCTCGTCGTCGCGGCGACGTCGGGAGGACGCGTCGGCGTCGGCACGCTCGACGTCGAGGTCGAGGAGCCGGTCGCGTGCGAACTCGTCCTCCCGACGAGGGTCCGAACGGGGGACGAGCCTCGCCTCGCCGCCCGCCTGACGGAGCGGGAGGGCGTCGCGCGAGACGTCGAGCTCCGGCTCGAGGTCGACGGCGCGGAGGTCGAGCGCCGGACGGTCGCGATCGCGGAGCACGAGACGGTCGTCCCGACGTTCGCGCTGCCGGCCGTCGGTCGGGGCGCGCGCCGGGTGGCGCTCCACGTCGACGGTCGCGCGATCGAGACGACCCTCCGCTCGATCGCGCCCTCCTCGCCCGACGGAGCGGCTTCGCGCCCGACGTCCGGCCGCGCGACGGGCGAGGTCACCCTGCGGGGAGCTCCCTCGGAGCGCCTCGCGCGGTTGGTGATCGACGGCTCGCCGCTCGCGCGCCGGATCGAACGCGCGCTCGCGCCCCCTCCCCACGATCCCCGCGACGCGGAGGGGTCCGCGTGGGCGGTCTGGACGAGCGCCGACGCGCTCCTCGCCGCGCGGGACGTCGAGGCGATCCCCGACGCGCTCCTCGCGCGCCTGGAGGAGGCGGCGCGGTCGCGGCTCTCGTCCCTCTCCGGCCTCCTGCCGCCCCCCCGGGACGACGTGCGGATCGCTCCGATCGCGCTCACCGCGCTCGAGCGCGCCGCCGCGGCGGGGCTCGACGTGCCGCGCGCGATCCGCGACCCGCTGGCCGACCGGGTCGACGCGATCCTCGCCGGCGCAACCGACCCGAACCGGCGGGCGTGGCTGCTGTTCCTCGCCGGGCGGGGCGCGGGCGCCGGGTTCGCCATGCTGAACCGGCTGTTCCGGGAGCGGGAGTCGCTCGACTCGACCGGCCTCGCCCTGCTCGCCCTCGCGCTGGCGGACGCGGGGCGAACCGCCGAGGGGGAGGCGGCGCTGGCGGCGCTCGCGAGCCGCGACGCGCCGCTGCGACCGGCGCGCGGGGCCGAGGGGCGGCGCGTCTCGGCGGTCGAGTTCGACGCGATCGTGGCCGCGGCCGCGGCCGCGCTCTCCGCGGACGATCCGACGATCGCCCGGGCGGTCGAGGCGACGTCCGGCGCCGACCGCCCCGGCCGCTCCCCCTCGCCGCTGTTCGAGATCCTCTCCCCCCCCGTCGGCCCGGAACGCGCGGCCCGTTCGGTCGTCGTCTCGGTCGGCGGCCGGACCGTCGCCGAGGTGACGCCGGCCGGGGTCTGGGACTCGACGGAGGTCGAGATCGGCCCCGAGGACCGCGCCGGCGACGTCCGCTTGACCGCCCCGGACGGCGGCGTCTTCCACCATCGGTCGGCGTGGACCTCCGGCGGCGCTCCGGCGCCGGCCGCCGTCACCGTGACCCGCACCCTCCGGCGCACGGTCGCGGTGCACGACGGCCGGCGGATGTCGATCTCCGACCGGGTCGTCGACTCCGGCGGCCGGGTCGACCTCGCGCTGGAGACGCGCCGCGTCGCGCTCGGCCGGCCGGTGACGGAGTGGGTCGCCGTGCATCTCGGCGACGCGACCGGTTCGTTCTGGGTCGACGTGCCGCTCCCGGCCTGGGGGAAGGTCGACCTCGACTCGGTGCGCGGCGCGGACGACGTCGTCCTGGACGGGGAGGTGCTCCGGTTCCGTGTCCGCCGGCCGGAGCACCGGGCGTCGCAGCCGTGGGTCCACTACCGGGTCGCGCCGACGGCCCCGGGCCGGTACCGGAACCCGCCGGCACGGATCGCGTCCGCGCGCCACGGAACGCGCCGGCCGGTCGGAGGCGACGCCGATCCCGAGGTCGTCGTGGTCGACCCGGGGACGAACCCGGACGACGGTGTCCCGACCAGTCCGGACGAGCGGTACCGCCTCGGCCTGGCCGCCCACGAGGCCGGGGACCCGGAGTCGGCGCGGGCCGCGCTCCTGCCGCTGGCGAGGCTCCCGCTCGAGCGGGAGTCGTTCCTCGCGACCGCGCGCACGCTGATGCTCGCGTCGGCCGCGGTCGGGAACGCGGCCGACACCGTCCGGTTCTTCGAGGTCCTGAAGGAGCGCGACCCGTCGTACGTCGTGCCGTTCTCGACGATGCGGCGGATCGGCGGCGCCTACCGGGAGCTCGGCGAACCCGAGCGCGCGCGCCAGATCGCGCTGGCGATCGTCGACGCCACGTTCCTCGAGGAGGCGCAGGTCGTCGGCCGGCTGGAGTCGGTCGGGCTGGCGCGCCGCGCGTTCGCGGCGATGCGGCGCCTGCTGGCGGAGGCCGGCGACACGCCCGCGGCCGCGGAGATCCGGTTCGCGTTCGGCATGCACGCGTACGACGAGGCGAAGGCGACCGCCCCGTCGTTCGCGGGGGACGATCGGCGCCCGGACCGCGCGGCGCTGTTCGAGCTCGCGACGGACGTGCTCCTCCGGCGCCTCGCGCTGGCGCCGCGCGCCGACGACCGCGAGGAGGTCCTCCTGACGCTGGTGAACGCGCTCGTCGACGGCGGGCGATACGAGGCCGGCCGCGACCTGGCGGCGGCGGCGGCGGCGACCCTCGCCGCCGACAGCCGGCTCGGGGCGAGCTTCCGGTTCGTCGAGGCGCACGCCGCGTTCGCCCTGTCGGACCTCGACCGGGCGCTCCGTCTGGGAGAGACGCTCGCCTCCGATCGGTTCCCGGAGGAGACCGCGCTCCTCGACGAGCTCCGGGCGATGGGCCGCCACCTCGCCGCCCAGGTCCGCCACGCGCGCGGCGAGCTCGACGCGGCGCGGAAGGGGTACGCGTCGGTGGCGGACCGGTTCGACGACGCGGCGCGGGCGCTCCGTTGGCTCGAGCGGCGCGGGGTCCGGATCCCGCCGGTCACGCGGGCCCGCCCCGGCGAGCCGCTGACGCTCTCCGTCGAACACCGCGGGGACGCCTCGACCCTCCAGGTGAAGGTCTTCCCGATCGACCTGCGGGCGCTCTTCCTGAAGCACCGCGGCCTCGACCGCCTCGACGAGGTGCGGCTGGAGGGGATCTCTCCGGAGCGCGTCCTCGAGTCCCCGCTCGAGGGGAGCGGCGCCGGGCGCGTCGAGTCGGAGGTC
This sequence comes from bacterium, assembly GCA_030428825.1. GTDB lineage: Bacteria > Planctomycetota > B15-G4 > B15-G4 > JADJEK01 > JAUIEL01. The sequence continues at coordinate 2,569 of JAUIEL010000195.1, read as the reverse complement.
GAGCTCGATCTCCCCGAGACCGGAGCGTGGCTCCTGCTCGTGCGGGCCGGCGACCTCCACGCGCGCGGCCTCGCGGTCCGGAGCGCGCTCGCCGTGGAGGCGGACGTCGGCGGCGACGCGGTCCGTGTCCACGCGGTCTCCGCGCACGACGGGCGGCCGCACGCGGGCGCGCTCGTCACCTTCGCGGGGGATCGCTTCGCGACCCGGCGGACCGACCTCCGCGGGATCTGCGAGGTGCCGGCCGCGACGAACCCGACCGCCGCGATCGCCGAGGCGGACGGGCACTGGGCGTTCCTCCCGATCGAACGCGTCGTCGCCCCGGCCGCGGCCGACCCGGCGCCTTCACGGACGCAGTCGGTCGATCACCTGAAGCGCTCGCAGCAGGTGCTCGAGGACGCGCGGCTCCGGAACCGGGCGATCTGGACCGAGTCGACGAACCGGGCCCAGCGGGGGGTCGAGGTCGAGCGGGCGCGGAAGTGACCGCGGCCGTCACGCTCCCGCGGGCCGCGTCACGAACAGGACGCCGACCAGGATCAGCAGCATGGCCGCGATCGTGGTCGGCCCGATCGCCTCGCCCCCCACGGCCGCGCCGAGGAGGACGGCGACCACCGGCGTCACGTACGGAATGACCGACAGCTTGTACGCCGGCGCGTGCCGGAGCAGCCAGAAGTAGACGCCGAACGTGAGCACGGTGCCGACCACCGCGAGGTAGACGACGCTGAAGACGGCGCGGCCGGTCCACTCGAGAGGAGCGCCCCGCTCGGTCGCGAACGCCGTCGCCGCGAGGAGGGCGGCGCCGACGAACAGGCCGTCCCGGTTCAGGAGCAGCGACGAGGCCCGCCCGCCGTGCCGCTTGATGAGCGTGGTGGCGATCGCCACGACGAGCGGGCTCACCAGGAGGACGAGCGACGCCCGCACCGCGTCCGGGCCGATCTCCCGGACGTCGGTCGCGCAGAGGAGGACGACACCCGCGAAGCCGAGCAGGAACCCCGCGCCGTGGACGCGTCGCAGCCGCTCCCCCGGCAGCCCGAAGTGGGCGCAGACCGCCATGATCAACGGGTAGACCCCCCAGAGGATGCTCGTCAGGGCGGACGGGAGGACCTGCTCGGCCCAGTAGACGATGCCGTACGAGAGCGCGAAGTTCACGCCGCCCTGGACCAGGACCAGCCAGCGCGGCGGCCGGACGCCCCCCTCGTGGCGCGCCAGGAAGTGGGCGACGCCGGCCATCAGGACCGCGGCCAGCGCGAACCGCATCGTCGCCGACGAGAACGGCGGGAGGTCCCGCAGCCCCTCCCGGATGACGAGCCAGGTCGACCCCCAGATCAGGCAGAGCAGCCCCGTCAGCGCGGTCGCCAGGACCGGCCCGGGCCCGCGGGACGTGCCCCCTTCCGCGGCCGGGTCGCTCACCGTTCCGCCCGGCCTCCGAGGCCGGATGCCACGGCGACGATCCTGATTCTGGAACTCCGCCCCAGAGGGCCTTCATTCGCGGATCCGAGGCGTTCCCTCCACAACGGCGTGGATAAGGCGCTCCGAGGGGCCGGAACGAGCCCCACACGCGCAACTGGCTGGAAACAGGAGACTTGCCGATTCCACCCGTGAAACACCCCGTCCCTCCGGCCCGCCGCGCGGCGCGTTTCCCACGACTTATCCACACTCCGGGAGAGCGGGCTCGGCGGGGGGACCGGGCGCGGGAACTTGGCCCCCAGATCGCCGGAGATTGGACCTCGACAAGATCGTGTCAAGGATCGGTCAGGCCGGATCCGCGGGTGTTTTCGAACGACGAGGGGGCGGGCCGGACCCGGTCCGACCCGCCCCCTCGCTCGTCGCCGAGAGCGACGGCTCAGTGCGCGCCGATCTGCTGGACGACCAGCAGGAGCGCGGCGATCACGACCACCATGAGGAACACGACGAGCTTCGTCGAGTTGGAGGAGCGCTTCAGCAGCTCCTGAACCCGGCGCTCGTTGTCCGCCTGCTGACGTCGCATCTCGCGGACGAGGTCGTCCTGCTGCTTCGAGCTGCGCGAGGAGAGCTCGTCGACTCGCGTCGTGACGTTGGAGAACGCCTGCGCGACCTCGCGCCGCGTCTCGACGCCGGCCTTCGACATCTCGGCGACCTGCTCCTGGACCTTCTTCTCGAGCTCGGCCATCGTTCCGGGGAGGTTCCCCATCTTGTCGAGGAGCTCGTTCGTGGCGCGGCCCTGCGCCTCGAGGACGGTCGAGATCGTCGCGAGCAGCTCGACCCCCGCCTTCGACGCGTCCGGCACGTCCTTCATCATCTCCGGGATCTTCCTCACCGCGACGGTGAGCTCCTCGGAGGTCTTCTGGTGACGGTCGATCTTCTGGTCGATCCCGCTCAGGACGTTCGTGATCCCCTTGAACCCCTCCTTCATCTTGAGGGTGATCACCTCCTGCTCGGACATCTCCGACGCCTTGACCGGCGGCCCGTCGGCCGGCTTCGGCGGCTCGGGCTCGGGACGGGCCTCACGGGCCCGGAGCGCCGGATCGACGGCGGGGCGCCGGACCTCCGGCTCGGCCTCCGCGACGGCGGTCGCCCGGGACGGGGCGGGGCG
>JAUIEL010000194.1 GCA_030428825.1 bacterium | reverse complement strand
TACGATCGATCCCCGTCACCCCCCGGACCACGGAGTCCCCGACATGAACCCACCCGATGGTCTCTCCCGCCGTCGCTTCCTCAAAGGAGTCGGCGTCGGGGCGCTCGCCGCGGGCGCGATCCCCGGTCTTCAGGACGAGGCGAAGGGGAAGGCCCCGACCCGCGCGAAGAACCTCCTCGGTCCCGAGGCGATCGAGTTCTCGCTCGACGTGAACGGGAAGGCGCGGAAGGTGAAGGTCGAGCCGCGGGTGACACTGCTCGACGCGCTGCGGAACCACCTCGATCTGACCGGCGCCAAGAAGGTGTGCGATCGGGCGACGTGCGGGGCGTGCACGGTGATGGTCGACGGGAAGCCGGTCTACGCCTGCACGATGCTCGCGGTGACGGCGCGCGGGAAGCGGATCGAGACGGTCGAGAGCCTCGCCGACGGGGACGAGCTGGCGGAGATCCAGGGCGCGTTCGTGAGGAACGACGCGCAGCAGTGTGGGTTCTGCACGCCGGGGTTCGTGGTCGCGTGCGAATCGCTGCTTCGAGACGACCCGGACCCGACGCCCGAGCGGGTCTGCGACGGGCTCGGCGGGAACCTCTGCCGGTGCGGGACGTACGACGGCGTCAAGCGGGCCGTCCTCGAGGCGGCGAAGGCGAAGCGGGGGGGCGGACGATGAGGGACGTCGAGAAGTCCTGGCCGTCGCTCGCGGACGCGCGCCACCTCGGGAAGCGGATCGACCGGATCGACGGGCCGGTCAAGGTGACGGGGCGGGCGAAGTACACCTTCGACGTGAACCGTCCGAACATGCTCTGGGCGAAGTTCACGCTCTGCCCGCACGGCAAGGCGAAGGTCCTGAGCGTCGACGTGAGCGAGGCGACGCGCGTCCCGGGCGTCGTGGTGGCGAAGGAGCTGCCGCTCCCGGGCGACGCGACGTGCCACTGGCACGGCTTCGAGGTCGCGGTCGTCGCGGCGGAGACCGAGGAGGCGGCGCGCGAGGGGGCGCGGCGCGTGAAGGTCGAGTACGAGGTCCTCCCGCACAACGTCGTCGACGACACGACGGACGTCGGGGACTGGGTCGACGAGGGGCGGAGCCGCGAGCAGGGGGAGGTCGACGAGGCGTTCGCGAGCGCGGACGTCACGGTCGAGGGGGAGTACGGCTGCCCGATCATCACGCACTGCTGTCTCGAGTCGCACGGCAGCGTGGTCGAGGCGAAGGGGGACGCGAAGCTCGAGGTCTGGCCGTCGACGCAGCGGATCTCGTCGATCGGGAACGACTTCGCCAACGAGCTCGGACTCGACCCGAAGGACGTCCACGCCGACTGCCAGCACCTCGGCGGAGGGTTCGGCAGCAAGTTCGGTTTCGACGTCTGGGACAAGGCGTGCGCGGCGATCGCGGAGGAGACCGGACGGCCGGTGAAGGCGATGCTGGAGCGCGACCACGAGATCATGGTCGCCGGGTCACGTCCCTCGGCGTACGCGAAGGTGAAGGTGGCGGCGAGGAAGGACGGGACGCTGACCGGCTTCGACTTCGAGTCGTGGGGTTCCGGCGGTCCGAGCCGAAGCGGCGCGCTCCGGATGCCGTACGTCTTCACCGAGGTCCCGCACCGGCGCGTCCACTCGAACGTCCGCACGAACACCGGCCCGAACCGCGCCTGGCGCGCGCCGGGCCATCCGCAGATGGCGTGGCTGACGATGGCCGCGGTCGAGGACGCGGCGGCCGCGCTCGGGCTCGACCCGCTGGAGCTGTTCCGGCGGAACCTCGCCGCGACCGACCGCCCCGACGTCTACGCGGAGGAGCTCGACGTCGCCGCCGGCCTGATCGGTTGGAAGGAGAAGTGGGAGCCGCGGTCCGCGAAGAAGGGCGTCGTCCGGCGCGGGCTCGGGCTGTCGATCCACACCTGGGGCGGTCGCGGGCACGACAGCAACGCGCGCACGACGATCCACTCGGACGGTCGGGTCGACGTCGAGTGCGGCACGCAGGACCTCGGGGTCGGGACGCGGACCGTCCTCGCGATCTGCGTCGCCGAGACGCTCGGCCTCCCGGTGGAGGCGGTTCGCGTGCACATCGGCGACAACCGCCTGCCGCCGTCCGGCGCGTCGGGCGGCAGCACCACCGTCGGCGGCATCAGCTCGTCGTCGCGGACGTCGGCGGTCGACGCGGTGAACCAGCTCATCGCGCGCGTGGCGCCGGACCTGGAGGCGTCGGCGGAGGAGTGCGCCGCGGCGGGCGGCCGGATCTTCGTCCGCTCGGACCCGGCGCGCGGTGTGGCGTGGGCGGAGGCGTGCGCCCTGATCGGCCAGGACCCGATCGTCGGGAACGGCCGGACCGACCCCGAACTGATGAACTCGGGCGTCGGCGGGGTGCAGATGTCCGAGGTCGAGGTCGACGTCGAGACCGGGGTCGCGACGATGGTGAAGCACGTCGCGGTCCAGGACTGCGGCACGATCGTCGACCTGGAAACGGCGGAGAGCCAGGTGTACGGCGCCTGCATCATGGGGATCACGTCGGCGCTCTTCGAGGAGCGGGTGATGGACCCGGTGACCGGCCGCTGCCTGAACCCGGACATGGAGTTCTATCGGCTGGCGGGGATCGGGGACGTCGGCGAACTCGTCGTCCACATGATGCAGACCGACGCCCACCACGGGCGCGGCGTGATCGGACTCGGCGAGCCGCCGGTCATCTCTCCGCTGGCGGCGATCGGGAACGCGGTCGCCAACGCCTGCGGCGTCCGGGTGCCGCGAGCCCCGTTCACGCCGCGGAACGTCCTCTCCGCGCTCGCGAAGGGAGCCGCGCGATGAACCGGTTCGAGTACGCGCACCCGACGACCGTCGACGAGGCGGTCCGCCTCCTCGGGTCGACGTTCGACGAGGCGGCGGTCCTCGCGGGCGGGACCGACCTGCTGAGCCTGATGAAGGACTTCGTGGTCGAGCCGAAGCGCCTGGTGTCGATCGCCGGCGTGGCGGAGCTGGCGGGCCTCGCCGCCGACGGCGCGGGGCTCCGGATCGGCGCCGCGACCACCCTCGACGCGCTGGTCGACTCGAACGACGTCCGCGTCCTCGCGCCGGGGGTCCACCAGGCGGCGACCGGGATCCGGAGCCGCCAGATGCGGGCGATGGGGACGGTCGGCGGCGAGCTGCTGCAGCGCCCGCGGTGCTGGTACTTCCGACGCGGCCTCGGGCTGTTGGCGCAAGACGCCGGCGGCTCGCTCGTCGAGCGCGGCGACCACCGCGACCACGCGGTGTTCGGCAACGCGGGCGCCGCGAAGTTCGTCCACGCCTCGAGCCTCGCGCCGATCCTGATCGCGCTCGGCGCGCGCGCCACGCTCCGGAGCCCGCGCGGCGAACGGTCGACGCCGGTCGCCGAGCTGTTCCGGACCCCCGCGCGCGAGGGGGAGCGCGAGTCGACGCTCGCGCCGGACGAGCTGCTGACGCACCTCGACGTCCCGACCGGTTCGCCGCACAACGCCACGGTCGAGATCCGGCACCGGCGCGGTCTCGACTGGCCGCAGGCGGCGGCGGCGTGCGCGCTCACGCTCGACGGGGAGCGGGTCGCGGAGGCGGCGCTCGTGCTCGGGCACGTCGCGCCGACGCCGTGGATCGTCGACGTCGAGGGGCTCCGGGGGAAGACGGTCGACGAGGCGGCCGTCGCCGCGGGCGAGGCGGCGCGGAAGGGGGCGACGCCGCTCCCCGGGAACGTCCACAAGGTCGAGCTGGCGAAGGTCGCCGCCCGGCGCGCGGTCCTGGCCGCCGCACGGCGGAGCTTCTGAGGAGGATGGTCCGATGACGTTCCTGAACCGCCGCGCTCCGTCCGGGCACCGCGTCTGCCGGAAGCTCCGCTGCAAGGAGATGTATTACCGGGTCGACCCGGCGCCGCCGTCCGCGCTCGTCGAGGAGTCGGACGAAGACCGGCACGTCTACTGGTGCGCCGTCACCGCCCGTCCGCTCCCGGCGGCGGGCGCCGGGGACGTCGACCTGGAATCGTGCAACCCCACGCGGGCTTGCTACGAATCGTCCTCTTCGACCTCTTCGTCGACGTAACTCCTTTTGGTGCAAGGGATCCGGGGAGGGATTCCCGGTGATTCCGCCGGCTCCTCGCCTTGACAGGTCGTGGAATCCTGGCGTACCCTCCAAACCACGATTCAGGATTCCCATTCCTCGTGACTCGCTGTCCGCTGCTGCCGGGCTCCCGCCCGGCTCGACGTCGCGAGGTCGGCATCAGGACCCCAGCCCGAGCGGTTCGCCGCTCTTCCCTTCCCAGCTCTTCCCTTCAAAGGAGGAAGTACATGAAGCTCGCCAGGTGCATCGGCGCTTCGGCCGTCATCGCGTTGTGTGGCGCGACGGCGCAGGCCCAGATCAACTGGGTCACCTACACGCTGGACAACTCCCAGATCTCCGGCATCTCGACCACGTCGATCTCGAACAGCTCGAACGAGACCGACATCGAGTGGGTCGACATGGACCTCGACGGCTGGACCGACGTCGTCATCGTGCGGAAGCAGCCGTTCACCTCGACGGGGAAGCGGACCAACCTCCTCATGATGAACGAGAACGGCGTCCTGACGGACCGGACGTCGCTCTACGCGACCTCGGCCGACGTGGGTGGCGACCAGGGCTTCAACACGCCGACGAACGACCGCGACGTCATCGCGGACGACTTCGACCAGGACGGCTGGCCGGACCTGATCACGGCGACCACGCTCTCCGACGGTGACCCGAAGCACATCGGTCATCCGCGCGTCTACATGAACCAGGGCGCGTCCGACACGGCGAGCCAGAACTGGCAGGGGATCCGCTTCGAGAACTTCCGGTTCCCGCAGCTCCTCCACTTCGGGACCGGCAACCCGCAGAACCCGCGCTTCTGCTCGGTCGACACCGGTGACGTCACCGGCGACGGCTACCCGGACCTCTACTTCGGTGACTACGACTCGTCCGGCGCCGGCGGCGCGCAGCAGGGCTCGAACGAGGACCTGAACGACCGCCTCTGCATCAACAACGGCTCCGCGGTCTTCACCGACCAGTCGCAGTCGCGCATGACCTCGCAGATGCTGGCGTCCGCCTTCGGCAACTCCGTCGACATCCACGACTTCAACCTCGACGGCGTCAACGACATCATGAAGGACACCTCGCTGAACGCCCCGCAGTACGTGGCGGTGGCGTACAACAACCCGAACAACGAGGGCTTCTTCAACATCTTCGACGACTTCCACTTCCTCGCGCCGTACCACATCAACACCGGCGACCTGAACAACGACGGTCGCATCGACGTGGTCATCTCCGACGACGGTCTCGACCGCTGGCGCCTGAACCAGTCGAACGACTTCCTCGGTCGCGTGGTCTGGAGCGGCGCCAACACGTTCGGCCCCTCCGGCGTGGACGACGGCTTCGCGTCGAACAACGGCATCGTCGACATCGACCGCGACGGTTGGAACGACATCTACATCTGCGACGTCGACGTCGACATCGGGGGCTGCGGCCGCCGTCTGCACATCTACAAGAACAACGGCTCCGGCACCGCGTTCACCGAGCAGCAGAGCGGCAGCTGGCGCTCCGCGCAGGGTCTCACGTCGAGCAACCTCGACGGGACGCACGACCTCGCGGCCGCCGACTTCGACCGTGACGGCGACATCGACCTCCTCCTCTCGCAGTGCCAGTCGACGCAGTACTGGCGCAACACGAAGGGGAACAGCTGGGCGTCGTACAACTTCGGGATCAGCGACGACTCCGTGAACGGCGGCCTCGCCAAGATCGGCTTCACCGGTCAGCCGGTGCCGGGCGGGAACTTCGCGGTCACGATCTCCGACGCCAACCCGAACTCGTTCTTCGCGCTCCTGACCGGTCAGCAGTCGCTCGAGACCGGCTGGATCCAGACCCCGTACGGCCACATCCTCGTGGCGCAGACGGTCCGGACGCTCGCGAACACGGACGGCCAGGGGAACGCCTCGGTCGCCATCCCGGTCACCGCGGGCATGTCGGGCACCTGGAACTACTTCCAGGCCCTCATCCGCGATCCGGGCGGGAACGACGGCAACCTCCAGACGTCGAACGCCCTCGCGATCCGCTACGGCAACTGAGCCGCGGCACGATCCGAGGCGGACGGCCCCGTCGGGTGACCCCACCCGGCGGGGCCGTCCCCGTCTCGCCCGACCCGCCCGCGCGTTCCGTGGAGCCGAGTCGTGGTTCGGCTATGATCGGTCCGAGACCGCCGCGAACGTCCCGTCTCCATCCGTGCTTCCCCGCGTCCCCCGTGGATCCCGACTCGATGAACGCCACGCTCCTCCTCTCGCTCACCACCCTCTTCTCTCCCGCCGCCGCCGCCGCGAACGTCGTCGAGGGAGACTACGTCGAGGCCCGGACCTGCGACGTCTACACCGGGCCGTGCTTCGCGAACGCGGAGGTGAACGAGGCCGGGAAGGAGGCGACGTTCGGGTGGAGGATCCGCACCGGCGAGGTCGACGGGGTCCGTCTCGACGGGCTCTCCGTCGTCGCGCTCGTCCGGGCCAGCGCCACCCTCGGCGACCCGTTCTCCGACCCGGCGCCGAGCCGGTCGGTGATGCTCGTCGACGAGAACGCGGACGCCGACGAGCGGGCGGCGCTCGAGCGGTTCGCGCGGGATCGGCTCGGCGCGCTCGCCGGGACGGTCGCCGAGGTCCGCCGCGCGCCGATCGAACTCGAGGTCGGCTGCTGCGCGAAGGCCGGGTGCGCGCGGCTCGAGGCGGGCGACGTCGTGTCGCTGGCGACCCGTTGCGTCGGCGGCGACGACCACGTCTGCGGCAACGAGGAGGTCTACTACCCGCCCCTCACCGACGGCGTCGACGCGGTGCCGGCGGTCCTGACGGACCACGAGGTGGTCGCCGCGCCGCTCGGCGTCCGGTTCCAGGAGGCCGGGACGCGGGGCGCGTTCACCGGGACGTTCCGCGCCGCCGTGGCGGCCGCGGCCGTGCCGCCGACGGTGGCGATCGCCGCGAACGCGCGGTCCGACGCCGAGGCGCGGCCCGCGTCGAAGTTCGCGCTGAAGGAGATGCCGCGCGCCGAGGGGGAGGAGGCGCCGTCGCTGCCGGAGGAGATCCCCGCCGCGTTCGCCGGCCTCCTCGATCCGCGCGGAGTGCGCGTCGAGATGCGCGGGAAGGCGCTGTACGACGTCTGGTTCCGCCGATCGCTCCCGCGCGCGGAGAAGCCGCACACGGAGATGTCGTCGTCGTTCGGGGCGATCCCGCTCGGCGAGGTGGTCGGAGTGGTCCGCTCGTACGGGCTCGAGGTCGACTACCGCGAGAACCCGGTCGATCCGGGGTTCTACGCGCTCCGGTACGGGCTGCAGCCGACCGACGGCGACCACCTCGGCACCGCGCCGTCCCGCGACTTCCTGGTCTTCACGGGGTTCGAGGACGACGAGGACGTCGCGCCGGTCTCCGACATGGAGCAGCTCTCCGAGCTCTCGCTCCTCGCCTCGTCGACCGAGCATCCGATGGTCTGGTACCTCCTCGTCCCGGAGGGCGAGTCGACCGAGCGCGCACGGCTGTACGAGCACGGCGACCGCGACGAGTGGATCCTCGACGTGACGGTTCCGACGTCGTCCGCCGCGGCCGGCGACGGCGACGCGGAGGCGCCGGCGGAAGAGGCGAACGACGCCGCGCGGGCGCTCCGACTCGGCGTGGTGCTGGTCGGCGTGTCCGAGCACTACTGATCCGTTCGGCCGGCGGGGCGGACGGAGGGAAGGAGTGTCGATGGCGATCCGCGTCGCCCTGGCGCTCGTGACGCTCGCCTTCGGTTCGATCGCCGGGGGCGCCGTCGCCGCCGGAGACCGGAAGGCGTACCTGCGCGACTTCGAGTTCATCGACGAGACCGTCCGGTCCAGGGCCGCGGCGATCGAGTCGAAGAAGGTCGACTGGAAGCGGCACGCGGCGCGTCTGAGGAAGAAGTTCGCGGAGTGCGCGTCCGACGAGGAGCACCTCCGGAACTGCATGGAGCTGATCGCCGGCCTCCGGGACAGCCACTCCGACGTCACCCGGGTGCACGTGAAGGGCGTCGACCTCCCGGGGAAGTTCGACGGGCTGTACGGCGCCGCGCTCGACTTCGCCTGGGACGACGGGAAGTTCGTCCTCCGGAGCGTGAAGGAGGGGCACGCCCGGGCCGCCCAGCTCGCCGAGGGTTCGGTCCTGGTCGGCGTCGGCGGCGAACCGGCGTGGCTCGCGTTCGCGCGCGACCGGGCCCGGATCGAACGATGGTTCGGGATCTCGTCACTCCACAGCCTGTACGGGTCGCTCTCGAACCGCCTCCTTCCGTTCGGGGATGCGCAGCAGCTCGAGCTCGCGCTCCTCGAGCCGGGGGGCGACGTGGCGACGGTGACGGTCTCCCGCTGGGGACCGGGCGGGAAGGCGCACTACCCGTTCGACGTCGAGGTCCCGGAGGGGGTCGAGTACGCCGACGGCGCGGTCTCGACGATGCTGAGGACGAAGTGGTCGCCGAAGGTCGGCTACCTCCGGATCACCGGCGGCATGAACCGCGAGACCTGCGACGCGTTCCATGCCGCCCTCGACGCGCTGGCGGGGATGGAGGCGCTCGTCCTCGACTGTCGGTGGATGGGAGGCGGCGGGGACGCGTCGGCGTGGGAGATGGCCGGGCGGTTCTTCCCGGACGGCGTCGACAACGGTCGGAACGGTCGGATCGAGGCGTCCGGCGCGACTCGATTCGAAGGGCCGGTCGTCCTGCTGCAGAACGAGACGATGGTGTCGTCGGCGGAGACGTTCACCTGGGCGATGACCGAGACCGACCGCGCGGTGTCGGTCGGGCGGCCGACCGGCGGTTGGGGGATCATCCCGAACGTCGTGTCGTGCCCGTCGGGGATGCTCGACCTGCGCATCGGCGTGAACGACCGGCCGACCCCGATCCGCGGCGTCCACACCGAGGGGGTCGGATGGCCGCCCGACGTGCTCGTGCCGTGGGGGCCGGTCCTCTGCGCCGAGCCCGACCCGGTCCGTTCCGTCGGCATGGACGTGCTGGCGGTGCTCCATGCCGGCGAGTCGGTGAAGGAGGTCCGGGCCGCATTCGGCCGCCTGTTCGCGGGCGAGCACGACGCGTTCGTGAAGGGGCTGGCGAAGGTCGGTCGCGAGGTGACCGGCTTCGATCCGGCGCGGTTGGCGAAGAAGATCGAGGACGACCTGAAGGGAGAGCTCGACCTCGAGCTCGACCTGGCGCGACTCGACGGCGCGCGGGCGCCCGACGCGGTCCAGGGCGAAGAGCGGATCGAGCGGCTGGTCGCGCGGGCGAAGGCGGCGGGGCTCTCGAAGAAGGCGTCGGCGCTCCAGAAGCTCTGGCGAGGCCGGAAGGCGGAGGCGGCGGCGCAGGCGGCGTGGGTCGATCTCGTCACGACGTCGGACGGCGGTCCGGACGAGAAGGCCGTGAAGGCGTACCTCTCGAAGCACGGACGGACGGTCACCGGGCGCGCGGTGAAGGATCTCGCGCGCGGCCGGTGAGGCGCGCCATCGGGCTGGCGGCGGCGGCGCTCGCGTCGGTCGTCGGATGCCGGGCGACCGATCGTCCGGACCCGGCGCTCGATCCGGCGCGCACGCTGGTCGAGGTCGTGGCGACGCTCCAGGCCGGTCGGGACGCCGACGTCTACCGGTTCGATCCTCCGCTCGACGTCTCCGGGGAGAACCTCTTCCGGGCGTCGCTCGCCCGCCTCGCGCGTTACGAGGAACGATTGGGCGACCCGGCGTTCCGGCCGACGATCCGGTTCGCGGAGGCGATGGCGCACGAGCGGCTCCTCGATTTCGGCGCCGCCGCCGAGCGGTACGACGAGGTCGCGCGCGGAGAGTCGACCCTGCGCGAGGAGGCGGCGCGTCGGGGCGCGCTGCCGCGTCGGTTGGCCGAGGTCGTCCGTCCGCTGCCGCCGGACGCGCGGCCGGACGAGGTGCTGATCGGGCTCGGCGAGCGGCGCGCCGCGCTCCGGCGGATCCTGGCCGAGCTCCCGTCGGACGAGTCGCGGCGGTGCCTGGTCGAGGCGACCGTCGAGCGTCTCGACGTCCGCGAGCGGGAGTTCCTGTGGCGGCTCCGCGTCCTCTCTCCGAACGGGACGCGCGTGGCTCTCGACGCGGCCGAACAGCTCGTGGCCGACCACCGGGAGAGTCGCCGGCTGCTCGAGCACACGCTGCGCGTCGGCGACATGTACGCGGAGCTGGCCGCGGCGTACGTCGCGTCGGTCGACCCGGGCGGGTTCGACTTCGACGCCTCGTACGCGCGGACGCTGATCGAGGCGGCGGCGCGGGTCTACGGCGAGGTCGCGGCGATCGACGGGCGCCCGGAGCGGGAGGAGGCGCGGGGGCGGCTGCTGGCGTTGGAGGCGTTGACGGCGCGGATCGCGGGAGGGGGCG
>JAUIEL010000193.1 GCA_030428825.1 bacterium | reverse complement strand
CCTCCCTGGTGATGGTGTCCCGCACGACCGTGAGCGGCCTCTCGCCGGCGGCGGACGACGGCGGGGTCGGGCTCCTCGCGGTCCAGTCGAGCCTCGTCCTGACCGGCAGCACGGTGAACGGCGGCGACGGCGGCGCCGGAGAGCACGACGGCGGCGCCGCGGTGCGGGCCGTCCAGAGCGACCTCCTCTTCGCCGGCGGCGGCGCGATCGGCGGCGCGGCCGGGACGAGCGGCGGGAACGCGGGACACGGCATGCACCTCGTCCACTCGGTCGCCCGGGCCCGCGGCTCGATGTTCGACGTCGTCCTCCCCGGGCCGCCGGGGACGGGGAACCAGGGGCAGTCGTTCCTCCTCCAGGATGCGAGCACCCTCGTCCTCGGGCCGGTCGTGTCGTCCGGGATCGCCCAGACCGGCACTCCCAGCGCGGTCGTCCTCCCGCCGGTGCCGGAGCCGTTCCTCCGGAACGCGGGGTCGAACGGACTCGGCACGAACGGCTCGCTCGACCTGTTCGGTCCGCCGGGCGCCCTCGCCTTCCTCGTGATCGCCGAGGAGGAGAAGCGCACGCCGGTCCCGGAGCTCGACGGCGATCTCTGGCTCGACGCCGACGCGATCTTCTTCCTCGGGCTCCTGGCGACCCACGGACCGATGTTCCCGGCCTCCTGCCCGTACGCGATCCCCCCCGCGCCGATCCTGACCGGCCGCTCGTTCCGGAGCCAGGCGATGTTCCCGGGGGTGCCGGGCGGGCTCGACCCGACGCTCGCCTCGGTCTCGAACGCGGTCGACGTGATCGTCCGGCCGTAGCCCGGTCCGGGGACGCCGCGGCACGAGAGGAGGGGCGCGCCGGCGCGCCCCTCCTGCTATCGTTCGCGTCCATGCCCTTGAAGTACGCCGACCTCGAGCACGAGGTGGAGCGGCGCTGTCCGGCCGGACACCCGCTCGTCCTCCGCTGCCGCCCCGTCCGCGAGGTCGACGGGCGGCTCGAGCCGTTCCCGACCCTCTTCTGGCTGGCGTGCGACGACGTCCACCGGCAGATCGCCCGGATCGAGGCGGACGGCGGCGTCGACCTCGCCCGGGCGTGGCTCCGCGAGGACCCGGCCCGCCTCGCCGCGTTCTCGGCGCAGCACGACGCCTACGTCGCCGAGCGGGCGACCCTGCTGAGCGACGACGACCGCCGCCGCCTCGAGTCCGCCGGGATCCTCGACGAGCTCCGCCGGCGCGGCATCGGCGGCATGCTCGCGCGCGACGCGGTGAAGTGCCTCCACCTTCACTACGCGCACCACCTCGCGCGCGAGAACCTCCTCGGCGCGTGGGTCGACGCGCGGTACGAGGTCCACGGGTGTCCGGCCCCGTGAAGGCGACCCGCACCCAGAAGATCCTGCTCCTGATCGGCACGCTGGTCGTCGGCCTCGCGCTCCTCGAGGCGGCGGCGCGCGTCCGGATGCACCTGAGGTACGGCCACACCGGCGGCGAGTTCTACACGAGCACGCGCGACGCGAAGAGCGGCCTGAAGGTGCCGGACCCGAACCAGACCGCGGGCGCCATCCACATCAACTCGCTCGGCTTCCGAGGCCGCGACCTGCTCGAGCCGAAGCCGACCGACGTGGTCCGCGTCGCGTTCCTCGGCGGCTCGACGACGTTCTGCACCGAGGCGTCCTCCGACGACGCGACCTGGCCCGCCCTCCTCTGCCGGCGGCTCGGCGAGCGGTTCGAAGGGGTGCGGTTCGAGCCGGTGAACGCCGCGCTCCCCGCCCTCCGGGCCGACGACTCCCGGCGCAACCTCGAGCACCGCGTCCGGCCGCTCGACCCGGACGTCGTCTTCGTCTACCACGCCACGAACGACATCAGCCGCGACACGCGGAACCTCGCCGACGCCGCCGGGATCTTCACCGGCGACGGCGGCAAGCCGAGCTGGCTGGCGGAGCGCTCGGTCGCCTGGGACCTGATCGAGAAGAACGTGCGCGTGAAGGCGCGGCAGCACGCCGCGTCGAGCGAGGACGGCCGGCTCGAGTTCGACCCGGCGTCGCTCGCCGAGGGGTTCCGGGACGTGCTGACCCGCCTCGTGAACGAGGCGGGCGCGGCCGCGCCCCTCGTCGTCGTGCCGACGTTCTCGACCAGGTTCCGCCCCTCCCAGCCGGACGACGTGAAGCTCGAGGCGTGCAACACCGCCCTCTTCTACATGCCGTACATGACCGTCGACCGGCTGCTCGAGACGTTCGCCGCGTACAACGAGATCGTCCGGCAGGTCGGTCGATCGACCGGAGCGCTGCTGATCGAGGGGGAAGACGAGATCCCGGGGGACGGCGCGCACTTCACCGACTCGGTCCACTTCACCGACCTCGGATGCGAGGCGATGGTCGAGCGCCTCCTCCCCCGGCTGGTGACGGACGAGCGGTTCCTGGCGATCGTCGCCTCGAAGCGCTGACCTCCCCGCGCTCCGGAGTCGGCGACCGGACGACGAGCGGGGAAGAACGCTCCGTCCGCCGGCGGAGGGTTCCCGCGGGCGGGGATTCCTCCCCTCGCATCGGGAGACGACGTCGTCCGCGCCCGCCGTCCGAGCCGGTCGGGGCGATCGGCGCGGCGTGTGCTCGACGGAGCGGACGGGCACCGACGAGCCGGTCGGCTCGCGCGGCCCCCGCCCCCCAGGAGCGAACGATGAGCGACGACCTCAAGCAGACGATGAAGGACGAGATGAAGAGGTGGCGGACCCGCCTCGACGAGTTCCGCGTGAAGGCGAACCTCGGCAAGCTGGAGGCGAAGGAGAAGCTGGACGAGTTCGAGGACGCGTACGAGCGCGCCGTGAACCGGCTGAGGGAATGGAAGGACCGGGGAGGGATCGAGTGGGACGCGACGACGTCCGCGCTGGAGGCCGGCTGGGAGAAGCTCCGGAGCACGTATCACGAGGTGAAGCGGACGGGAAAGGTCGGCTGACGATCGAGCCGCGGCCCCGCACGACTTCTTCGACGGGCTGCTAACACTCCGGTCGCGTGGCGGTCTGGTACGGGCACAGCGGGCGAGCCTCGAGCGGCTCGCCCATCCCGAACCCGCACCGATTGGAGTTCCCATGCTTCGCAAGATCCTCGGCACCGCCGCCGCCTTCACGCTCCTCAGCGCGTTCCTCGTCGCCGACGAGGGCTCCGTCGCCCGCGTCGACACGACGACCCGCGAGATCGAGGTCCAGGTCGGCGAGCAGACCTTCGACGTCCGCGCGGCCGACGTCCGCCTCCTCGACAAGGACGGGAACGCCGCGAACCTCGAGGACTTCGCGGCCGGCGCGAAGGTCGAGGTCACCCTCGAGGACGGAAAGGTGACGAAGATCCAGCTCCAGTGAGTCGTCTCCCTCGAGACTCGGCGGCGACTCCGGCCGGCGGTCCCCTCGCGGGGGCCGCCGGTCTCTTCACCTCCGCGCGGTCCTCGGATTGGACTCCGCGCAGGTCCCGCCCCCGGAAGGTGTTGCGGCGCGTCTCGAATCCGGTCGCTAACGAACGGGGGAGCGCGCACGTCGGGAGGGGAGACCCGCCCGATCGGAGAGCTGCATGAGTGCGAACGGCCGAGCCCCCGCCGTCACCGTCCGACGGACCTTCCTCGGCGCCGCGTCGAACGCCGCGCCCGAGCCCGCCCCGCGTCCCGCCGCCGCCACGCCGGCGCGCGGACGGGACGACGCGGACGTCGAGCGGGCGAGGAACGGCGATCGCGTCGCGTTCCAGCGGCTCTGGGAACGCCACGCCGCGCTCGTCCACGCGGTGCTGATCAGCATGGTCCCGTCGCAGGAGGCGGAGGACCTGATGCAGGACGTCGCGGTCTCCGCGATCGGCGCGATCGATCGTCTGCGCCGGCGCGAGCGGTTCTCCGCCTGGCTCTGCACGATCGCCCGGAACGTCGGGCGCGACGCGCTGAAGCGTCGGCGCCGCGCCGCGCGCGAGAGCGAGCTGGAGGACCCCGCGGTCGAGCGTCCGAGCGACACGGACGCGCTCGCCGAGGAGATCCTCGGGCTCGTCCGACGGCTCCCCGAGGCGTACCGCGAGCCGCTCGTGCTGCGCCTCGTGCTCGGCCTGTCCGGCCCGGAGATCGCGCGTCGGACGAGCCGGACCGCGGGCTCGGTCCGCGTGAACCTCTGCAAGGGGATGAAGATGTTGAGAGACGAACTCGAACGCGGGGGGATGCTGTGAACGATTCCGACCGGTACCTCGTCGAGCGGGACGGACCGCCCGACCCGACGATCGCGCGACTCGAGCGCCTGCTCGCCACGAAGCGGTACCGCCCGAAGCGTCCGGCCCGCCGGAGGCCGAGCGCGTCCCTCCTCGCCCCGCTCGCGGCCGCCGCGATCGTGCTGGCGACGAGCGCCGTCTGCTCGTCGCTCGCGCCGGACGACGGGGCGGCGCCGGCGAAGCGCCTCCCCGCGCCGACGTCCGCGCTCCCGCTGGCGCAGGAGAGCGCGCCGCCGCCCGAGCCCTCGCCCCTGGCCGAGCCGACCGAGCCGGTCGCCCACTCGGCGCCGGCGTCGGAGGAGGCGCTCCCGGTCTCCGACGAGCCGATCGCGCCGCCGCCCGTCGTCGCCGAGGAGGCGCTCGTCGACGGCTGAGCGCCGCGTCGGCGGGTGAACCGCCGACGCGGCGGGAGGCTACGCCTTGATCAGCTTCACGCTCGAGACCGGCTTCGGCGACAACCGGTTCCCGCGCGCGGCGACGCCCTTCAGCGTCAGGTTCGCGAGGTCGAAGTCCGCCTCCTTCACGCGCTGCCGCTTGGCCGGGAGGAACTTGATCCGCGCCGTCCCCGGCTTCGAACGCCGGGTGAGGATCTCGAGCCGCGAGCGATCGCTCGGTCCGCCGGGGATGAGCGAGTACTCCTTGTCCTTGATGAACGTCTTGATGCGGACCCGCTTCCCCCACGCGATCCGGTCGGCGTCCCGATAGACGACCGTGAACTCGTGGCCGTTCTCCGGATCGTGCTTGCCGCAGAACAGGACCTTGCCGGGGATGAGGGTCTTCTCCGGCGGCGAGATGATCCGGTAGACGCCGTCGCCCGTGATGATCAGCACCTTGTCGTACGGGCTGACCTCGATCTCGAACCGCGAGCCCCGCACCTTCGAGCCGTAGAACCCGGTCTCCGGGTCGTAGCTCAGGCGGATGTCGGCGCGCGCGACCTCCTTCTTGTCGACCGCCTCGAACGTCGTGATCTCGGTCCGGCGCGGATACCGGTCCCCGTACTTCTCCAGCAGCGACTCGAGCCAGCCGATCGCGGTCCGCTTCAGGTTCTTCAGCTTCTTCGCCAGCTCGCCGCGGGTCCGCTCGATCTCCTCCAGGTCCTGCTTGTGCTTCTCGATGTCGTAGAGCGAGATGCGGCGGATGCGGATCTGCAGCAGCCGGTCGACGTCGTCCTTCACCATCGGACGCGCGAACCGATCCTCGAACTCGTGCATCCCGTCCCAGACCTCGGTCCGGACCGCCTTGTCCGTCGACGCCGCCTCGATCCGCTTGTAGACGCGGTTCTCGATGAAGATCCGCTCCAGGGTGAGGGCGTGGCGCTTGTCCTCGAGCTGGGAGATCTCGAACTCGAGCTCGGCGCGGATCTGCTCGAGGAGCTGGTCGGTCAGGAAGCCGAGCGCCTGGCTGACCGTCATCTCGTCCGGGCGGTCGCCGCAGATCGCGACGATCGAGGAGGAGACCGAGACCTCGCATTCGGTGTAGGCGAACAGCTGCGGGATCACCTCGTCGGCGTACGTCCCGCGCGGGAGGTGGATCTCGATCTCGACGCGGTCGGTCGTGTAGTCGTGGATCTCGCCGACCTTGAGCTGACCCTTGGCGGAGGCGTTCTCGATCGAGGCGAGGAGGCTCTCGGTCGTGACGCCGAACGGCAGCTCGGTCACGACGACCGTCTTCTCCCCGCGCGGCTCGATCCGGGCGCGCACCTTCACCCGACCGCGGCCGTCCTCGTACTCGGCGGGGTCCATCCGCCCGCCCTGCGGGAAGTCGGGGAGGACCCGGACCTCCTTCCCGTTCAGGAGGTCGATCTGCGCGCGGAGCAGCTCGGGGAGGTTGTGCGGGAGGATGCGCGTCGCCATCCCGACCGCGATCCCCTCGGCCCCCTGCATGAGGAGGACCGGCAGCTTGGCGGGGAGGAAGACCGGCTCCTGCTTGCGGCCGTCGTAGCTCGGCGCGAACGTCGTCAGCGGGACGTTGAAGAGGGTGTCGCGCGCGAGCGGCGTCAGCCGGCACTCGATGTACCGGGCCGCCGCCGCGGGGTGGCCGGTCAGCAGGTTGCCGAAGTTCCCCTGCTTCTCGATGAAGTACTCCTTGTTGGCGATCACCACCAGCGCGTCGCGGATCGCGGCGTCGCCGTGGGGATGGAGCTTCATCGTCTCGCCGATGACGTTCGCGACCTTGTGGAAGCGCCCGTCGTCCATCTCGAACAGGGTGTGGAGGATGCGGCGCTGGACCGGCTTCAGGCCGTCGCGGACGTCCGGGATCGCGCGGTCGAGGACGACGTAGCTGGCGTACTCCAGGAAGTTCCGCCGCATCAGCGATTCGAGCTGGGTCATGCGAGGCGGCCTACGTCACGTCCGAGACGAGGTTGTCGACGATGAAGCGCTTCCGCTTCGGCGTGTTCTTCCCCATGTAGAACTCGAGCGACTGCTGGACCGCCCCGAGGCTCTCCACGACGACCGGTTCGAGACGCATGCCGTCCTTGATGAAGTGCTCGAACTCGCGCGGGTTGATCTCCCCGAGCCCCTTGAAGCGCGTCGTCTCCGGCCCGCGCAGCGCCTTCTCCGCCGCCCCGCGCTCCTCGTCGCTGTAGCAGTACCGCGTCTCCTTCTTGTTCCGCACGCGGAAGAGCGGCGTCTCGAGGATGAAGACGTGCCCCTTCGTCACCAGCTCCTCGAAGTACCGGAGGAAGTACGTCAGCAGGAGGTTCCGGATGTGCATGCCGTCGACGTCGGCGTCGGTCGCGATGACGACCTTGCCGTAGCGCAGGCCCTCGAGGTCGTTCTCGATGCCGAGGGCGCGCATGACGTTGTACAGCTCCTCGTTCTTGTAGATCGCGTCCCTCTGCAGGCCGTGGCAGTTCAGCGGCTTCCCCCGGAGGGAGAAGACGGCCTGGGTCTCGACGTCCCGGCACTGCACCATCGTCCCCCCCGCCGAGTCCCCCTCGACCAGGAAGATCATGCTCTCGTCGCCGCGGCTCTTCTTCCCCTTGTCGCCGAGGTGGTAGCGGCAGTCGGTCAGCTTCGGGATCCGGATGGCGACCCTGCGGGCCCGCTCCTTCGCCTCCTTCTTGATCGACGCGAGCTCCTTCCGCACCTTCTCGTTCGTCTTCACCTTGTCGGTGAGGACCCGCGCCGCCTCCTCGTTCTGGTGGAGCCAGAGGACGACCTGCTCGCGGACGTCGTTCACGATCCACGAGCGGATCCCCGTCGTCCCGAGCTTGTTCTTCGTCTGGCTCTCGAAGACCGGGTCCTGGATCTTCACCGCGACGGCGGCGAGCAGCCCGTCCCGGACGTCCTCCGCCGCGAACGTCTTCCCCGCGAACTCGTTGAACCCCTTCACGACCCCCTCCCGGAACGCGGAGAGGTGCGTGCCGCCGTCGTTCGTGTACTGCCCGTTCACGAAGCTGAACGTGTTCTCGCCGTAGCTGTTCGTGTGGGTGAACGCGAACTCGAGGCGCTCGAGGCGGCAGTGGGCGACGTCGTAGAGCGGCCGCTCGTCCCCGAGCTCGCGCCGCAGGAGGTCGGCCAGTCCGTCCCGGCTGAAGTACTCCTTGTCGCCGTAGACGATCTTCAGGCCGGAGTTCAGGAACGCGTAGTAGGCGAGGCGGTGATCGATCGTCGCCTCGTCCCAGCCGTACTTCCCGAAGATCTCCTCGTCCGGGAGGAACCGCACCTCGGTCCCGGCGCGCCCGCTCGGGTCCTTCCCCTTCTTCTCCTTCAGGAGCTTCCCGCGCTCGAACCGGGCCGACACGACCTTGCCGTCGCGGCGGCTGGTCACCTCGAACTCGGACGAGAGGGCGTTGACCGCCTTCGTCCCGACGCCGTTCAGGCCGACCGAGAACTGGAAGACGTCGTCGTTGTACTTCCCGCCGGTGTTGATCTGGCTGACGCAGTCGACGACCTTCCCGAGCGGGATGCCGCGTCCGTAGTCCCGGATCACCATCGCGTCGCCGTCGCGGCGGATCTCGACCTTCTTCCCCTCCCCCATGATGAACTCGTCGACCGCGTTGTCGACGACCTCCTTCAGCATCACGTAGATGCCGTCGTTGGGGTGACTTCCGTCGCCCAACCGCCCGATGTACATGCCGGTCCGGAGCCGGATGTGGGCGAGCGGATCGAGGGTCTGGATCGCCTTCTCGTCGTACGCGACGCGGGCCTTGCGCCGGGACGACTCGGGGGACTTCTCGGAGGTCATGGTGAGGTTCTCGCCGGTGCGCCCGCCTCCCCGGGTCGTGGATCGGGCGGCGCTCAATGGAACCAACGCGGCGGGGCGATCTCAAGGACGCGGCGAAACTCGTTCGATCGGGCGCGTGCGCCAGGCGGACGGGACTCGCTTCGTACCCACGGCACCGAGCCGGCGGATTGCTAGGATCGCGCGGCATGGAAAGGGAAGAGCCGCCGCCGAGCCGTCCGTCGATCGCCCCGAGGTCGACGCTCGCCCTCCTGTTGCCGATCGGCCTCGCCGGCGCCCTCCTCTCGGTCGCCACGTTCGCGATCCTCTGCCTCCGCGCCGACCAGCGGCGCGAAGCGGAGCTCCGGCTCCGGGCGGACGCGCACGCGCTCCTGCTCGAGCGGTTCGTCGGCAACCACCTCATGGTCGTCCGCTCGCTGCAGGGGCTGTTCGAGGCGTCGGAGGAGGTGACGCCCGAGGAGTTCGAGTCGTTCGCCCGGACCCTCCGCCACTACACGCCGGCCGCCTCGGCGCTGGCGTGGTTCCCGCGGGTCGAGGCCGCCGGGCGGGACCGATTCGAGGCGGAGCTGTCGGGTCGTGACCGTTCGCGACCGCGCATCTGGGAGCTCTCCGAGCACGGCGAGCCGCGGCCGGCCGCCCCGCGGGAGGAGTACTTCCCGGCCGAACTCGTCCACACGAGCGGCGGCGGCACGGCCGACCTCGGCTTCGACCTCGGCTCCGAGACGCACCGGATGGAGGCGATCCGCCGCGCCCGGGACGAGGCCGAGCCCGAGCGGCTGGTCTCGACGCCCGTCCTCGACCTGCAGCGGGTCGGCCTCCCGCCCCGCGAGGGGGTCCTGGTCCTCGCCCCGGTTCGGACCGCGGACGGCGCCTTCCGCGGCGTCGTCGGGGCGGTGCTCCCGGTCGCCATGCTCGTCGGCCGGGCGCTCGCGCCGGTGCGTGCGGCCGCCCTCGACGTGACGGTCTCCGGTCCCGCCGTCGACGGCGAGCGGGTGCTGTACCGGCATCACGCCGCCCCGTCCGGCGACGTGGAGCCCGAGGAGGGCGCCGGGCCGTTCGTCCCCCACGACCTCCGCGTCGCCGAGCGGACGTGGCGGCTCGTCTTCCGACCGTCGCCGGAGATGACGCCCGCGCGGACGATGCCGTGGATCATCCTCCTGCTCGGGCTGCTGCTGACGGCCACGGTCGTGACGTACGCGCACGCCCTCCTGACCCGGCAGGCGTCCGTCGAGTCCCTCGCCGAGGAGCGGGCGCACGCGCTCGTCTCCGCGCGGGAGCGGCTGGAACGCGCGCAGGCCGAACGGCAGCACGCCGAGCGCCTCCTCCTCGACGCCGTCGACCGGATCAGCCAGGGGATCGCGCTGTTCGGACCGGACGACCGCATCCTCTTCTTCAACCGGCACTACCCCGACGCGTTCCAGCTCTCCGGCTCGGACCTGCTCGGAGGGACGACGTTCGAGGAGCTGATCCGGGAGCAGCTCGCGCGCGGCCTGATCCAGGACGCCGTCGGCCGCGAGGAGGAGTGGCTGGCGTGGCGGCTCGATCGCTGGGCGCGATCCCGGCGCCGGGACGAGGGGATCGGTCGGCCGCTTCAGGCCGGCGTGCTGGGCGCGGCGGGCCTGTTGGTGTTGCTCCTGCTGGCGCTCCTCCCCGGGGTCCCGGGGCTCTCGACCCAGGAGCGGGCGACGCGGGCGCTGGCCTCGGCGCGCCGTCACGTGATCGATCCGCTCGACGCGCTCTCGACCTTCGCGCGCCAGGACCGGGTCGACGCGTTCCTGGACGAGGCGCGCCGGCTCGCGCCCGACCACCCCGAGCTGGCGCGAACGGAGGTCGTGGTGGCGGCGCGCTACGGCGACGCTCGGGCGGCGCTGCGGCGAGTGCGGGCGGAGCTCCGCGCGACCCCGGGCGACCCGGAGCTCCGCTCCGCGCTCGTGATCGCGCTCCGCCGGACCGGGTTGGCCGACCGCGCGGCGATG
>JAUIEL010000192.1 GCA_030428825.1 bacterium | reverse complement strand
GGCTCGCCGCTCGGCTTCGGCGCGACCGGGGGGCTCCCGATCGTGGTGCCGTGAGTCGGGCGGGTCCGTGCCGCGACGACCGGCTGCCGGACGCGCCGACGTTCGACCCCGCCGGGTGGCATTCGCGATGCGGCCTTGCCGGCCTCCCGACCCCGATGTATATACATCGGTATAACGGAGGTCTCGATGATCAAGAACCTCAGCAAGGTCGGAAACGGGCACGCGCTCTTCCTCGACCGGGCGATCCTGGAGCTGCTGCGCATGAGTCCGGACGATCCGCTCGAGCTGGAGGTCCATGGCGACGTCCTGCTCGTCCGCCCCGTTCGCGATCCGAAGTCGAGGGCGAAGCTCCAGGCGGTCCGGAAGAAGGTGAGGAAGAAGTACGCCAAGACGTTCAAGCGACTCGCCGAGTAGCGTCGTGCCCTCGCCGATCTTCCTGACGCTCGCGGAGGTGCTCGAGCTTCACGACGAGCAGATCGCGCACTTCGGGGGGACGTCCGGGGTCCGCGACCTCGGACTCCTCGACTCCGCCGTGTCTCAGCCGAGCGCGTCGGCGTTCGGTTCGACGCTTCACCAGGACCTTGCCGAGCAGGCTGCCGCGTACCTCTTCCACATCGTTCGGAACCACCCCTTCCTCGACGGAAACAAACGGACCGGTACGTTCGCGGCGCTCGTGTTCCTCGGAATCAACGGAGTGGAGCTCGAGGCCGACCCGGACGAGCTGGCCGAGCTGACGATCTCCGTCGCGGAGGGACGGGCGGCGAAGGAAGACGTCGCTCGCTTCGTTCGAGACCACTCTCGGCCCACCGAGTAGTCCCCGGGTCGGGAGGGAGGACCGAGGCCCCTCACCCCCGCCGCACGGCCAGCCGGTTCGCCTGGTCGAACGCGAGGACCCTCGCCTCCGGGCGCTCGGCGAGCCATCGATCGAGGGTCGCCTGCGGGTCCTCGGTCGGCTCGAGGTGGATCGCGGAGACCGCGTCGTCGGGGAGCGCCGACCGGAGGGCGAGTGCGTCGAGCGACTTCAGCATCCTCGCCAGCTTCACCGCCTTGTGCGCGTACAGGACGTACGGCTCGTCCCGCGGCGCGAGGACCTCGTCGAGCGGCGCGCGCAGCCGGTCGTAGAACGGTCCCTTCGCGCCGGGCGGGCCGATCCCGTGACGGCACTCGGCGAGGAAGAGGACGCGTCCCCCCTCCTCGAACGCCGCGCCGGTCAGCTCGAGCGCCCGCTGCGCCGTGTAGAGCGACTCGTCCGACGGGGCGCCGCCGCACGACACGACCACGATCCCGGCCGGAGGGACGACGACCTCGGTCAGCCGGTCGACGGCGCTCATCCCGCGCTCGGTCACCTCGCGGAGCGGCCCCGCGTCGGCGTACGCGAAGCCGCCGTCGACGCTCACCACCCCGACCGCGAACGCCGGGCGCTCCCCCCACGCGAGGTCGTACGCCTCGACCAGGTCCTCCGCCAGCGGCTGGGAGCGCCGCGCCGGATCCGCGTGCCACGGGTGCCGGGCGAACGTCGACCCCTCGTCGAGCGCGAGCGCGTGGTTCGCCCGGACCGTGTCGACGCCGGCGACCCCCGGCACGAGGTTCTTCACCGGGTGCGAGTAGCCGGCGAAGTAGTGCGGCTTCAGGTCGGAGATCGCCACCAGCACGTCGTGCTCGTCGACGACCCGATCGACGAGCACGGGCGTCCCTCGCGAGGTCGTCCCCTTCGGCACGTGCGGTCCCTTCGCGTCGTGCACGTGGACCTCGACGGTCGGATCGGCCCCCCGCCGGGCGAACGCCGCGCGGAGCCCCGCGGCGAGGTCGACGTTGTCGGGGTGGTTCGTCGCGTGGGTCCCGGTCGCCACCACCACCGTCACCCGCGCGGCCCGGGAGAGCGCGGCGAGGCACGGGGAGACGAGGTCGGCGTGGGGGAGCTTCCGCGTGGCGTCCGGGACGAGGAGGGCGACCCGCGCTCCGCGGGCGCGCAGCGGGAGGCCGCTCGTCCGGAGCCGGTCCTCGAGGTCCGACCGGACCTCTTCGACCGGACGGACCGCGGCCGGACGGACGGTGTGGAACCCGGCGAGCCGCCGGTCGGGGACCCGGAGCGCGATCTCCCCCGCCCCGTACGCGAATCGGAGCTCCGTCATCTCCCGGGCCTCCCCCGCACAAGACGAAGGCGGCCGCCTCCCGCCGGGAGGAGCCGCCCGTTCGGATCCGGTCGCCGGAGCGTCAGCCGGCCTGCGACTCGTTCGAGCCGACCTTCTCCTTCTTGACGAGCTGGTACTCGTACTTCGTGTTCGTCGGAGCGTAGCGGAGGAACCCCTTCGAGCACTCGAAGCACTGCCACTCGAGGAGCGCGCTCATGCTGACGTTGTAGTGGGTCAGCATGTTGTTGTTCTGGTTGACGTAGATCTCGAAGCCGCACTCCCGGTTGTCGCAGCGGAACTTCAGCAACGTCACGTTCGTGCTCTTCATCGCACCCCTTCCGAGGTCGGGCAGGCCGGGGAGGTCTCGGGTGGCGCCGAGGAACCGCGGATCGACACGGACCGGCCGACGGCCCCCGCGCAGCTCCACGAACATCGGATCGGACCGCCCTGCCCTGGAATCGAAACCGAGCGGACATTGAATCCCGGTTTCGGGGGAGAGTCAAAGGCATTCTCGGCCGGGCGCACCCAACGCGAGCCGTATCAGTGTGTTACGACGACGACCCGGACGCCGAGTGATGCTCGAGGCGATCTCCCTCGATCGCGGCCAGCATCTCCTTGGTGACGTCCCCGGTCGGGTACTCCCCGGTGAAGCAGGCGTTGCAGAACGAGGTGAGGCACTCGTTCCCCTCCCGGGTCGCCTCCTCGAGGTTCTCGAGGGTCTGGTACAGGACGAAGTCGGCGCCGATCTCCTCGGCGATCTCCTTCTCGTCCCGCCCCTTGGCGACGAACTCGTTCTTCGTCGACATGTCGATGCCGTAGACGCACGGGTGGCGGAGCGGCGGCGAGTACGAGGCGAAGTAGACCTTGTTGGCGCCGGCCTGCCGGGCGAGCTGGACGATCTGACGGGACGTGTTCCCGCGGACGATCGAGTCGTCGACCAGGAGGACGTCCTTCCCCTCGAACTCGATCTGGATCGGGTTCAGCTTGGCCCGGATCGACCGCTTCCGCTCGCCATCGCTCGGCATGATGAACGTCCGGCCGATGTAGCGGTTCTTGACGAACCCTTCGCGGTACTTCACCCCGAGCTCGCGCGCCATCGACATCGCGGCGGTCGTCGACGACTCGGGGATCGGGATGACGACGTCGACCTCCTTCTCGGTCTCCCGCCAGAGCTCCGCCATCTTCTGGCCGAGGCGGAGCCGCGTCTTGTAGACGCTGACCCGGTCGAGAAACGAGTCGGGACGGGCGAAGTAGACCCACTCGAAGAGGCAGGGCCGGTGCTCGCGCTCGACGAGCCTCCGCCGGACGACGTCCTCCCCGCCCTCCGCCCGGAACGGGACGAAGACCGCCTCACCGGGCTGGATGTCCTCGAGCTGGTGGAAGTCGAGGAGGTCGGGGACGACGCTCTCGGACGCGATGCAGAACGCCGGACCGTCCGGGTCGTCGCGCTGGGACATCAGGATCGGCTTGATGCCGAGCGGGTCACGGAACGCGAACATCCCCTTCCCCGCGACGATCCCGACCACCGAGTACGCCCCCTTCAACCGCCCCATCGTCGCCTCGACCGCCTCGAACAGCACGTCGACGGAGAACGCCTTCGGGCGCCGTCCGTCGAGCTCGTCGGCGAGGACGTTCAGGATGATCTCCGCGTCGCACGACGACTCGATCAGCCGCAGGTTCTCCGTCTCGAGCGACTTGGCGAGCTCGTGATAGTTCGTGAGGTTGCCGTTGTGGGCCAGCGCGATCCCGTACGGGTGGTTCACGACGAACGGCTGGGCGTTCTCGACCCCGCCGCCGCCGATCGTCGGGTAGCGGACGTGCCCGATGCCGGCGTTCCCGGTCAGCGTGTCGGTGTCGGCCTGCGAGAAGATGTCCCGCACCAGGCCGCCGCCGCGCTTCAGGTGGAACCGCTCGTCGTACGTGGCGATCCCCGCCGCGTCCTGCCCGCGGTGCTGGATGGCGATCAAGCCGTCGCAGATGTCCGCGAAGACGTCGCCGGACGGCCGAAAGATGCCGATGAAACCACACATGGGGCGCCTCGCTGGCGGACGGTCGGAGGTCGGTTCGGGCCTCGACGGGCCGTGCCGTCGAAGCGGGTCATGGTACGTCGGGCGCCCTCACGATGCGACGTCGGTCAGGACCGCGTCCATCGTGTCGGCGAACTCGTCGATCTCGTGGGTCAGCACGTCGGCCAGGAAGAGGAGCCGGATCGTCGACTCCTCCCCCTCGGGCCCCGCGCCGAGGAGCTTCAGCCCGCGCTTCCACGCGTGGTCGAGGATCTTCTCGCGGTGCCGGACGCGCAGTCCGTACATGCAGCCGAGCCCCGAGAAGCCGGCGACGCTCCCGGGGTGCGCCTCGACGAGCGCGGCGAGCTTCTCGCGGAGGTACTCCCCCTTCACCCGCTCGTTCTCGAGGTACGTCCTCCCCTCGAAGAGCGGGTCCTCGTGTCCGATCAGGGTCTCCAGCGTCTCGTACGCGATCGTGTTGTCGAACACCTTGCCGCCTCCCCAGGTGTTCGAGTGCCACCCGGGTTCGAGGTGCTCCTCGAGCGACGCCGGCGCGATCGTGGCGCCGACCCACGCGCCCTTCGCCAGCGTCACGACGTCGGGCTGGACGCCATGGTGCTGATGGACGAACGGCGCGCCGGTCCGGCCGAACGTCTGCACCTCGTCGGCGACGTACAGGATGTCGTGCCGGGTGCAGGTCTCCCTCACCCCGTGGAGGAACTCCGGCTCGGCGAGGCGGTACCCCCCCTCCCCCTGGAACCCCTCCACCACGAACGCGGCGACCAGCTCGGCCGGGACGAGGCCCCGCTCGAGGACGCCGGGGACGCCGCCGTCCGCGGCGACGATCTCCGACAGCGGACGGGGGTCGAGCCGCGCGGCGAGCGCGTCGGCCGGCCCGTTGAACGGCAGGTGGATGGTCCAACGCGGCTTCGCGTATCCGATCTGGTGCGCCCGCTTCGACCGGGTGAGCGCGAGCGCCCCGAGCGTCCGGCCGTGGAACGCCCCCTCGCAGGCGACGAGGAAGAGCGGGTGATCGGCGAAGACCGGGTCCCGACCCGAGGCGTCGAAGTACGGCACCGTCGGGATCCCGAGCTGGGCCATCACGTTCGCGAGGAGGTCCGGACCGTACGCCCGGCGCAGCCGCGACCAGCGGACGCGCTGGGCGAGCTTGATCGCCGCCTCGTTCGCCTCGGCGCCGCTGTTGCTCAGGAAGACCTTGCTGCCGCCGTCGCGCGGGAACGCCTCGTCGACCATCCGCGCGATCCGCTCGGCCAGCGTCGCGGTGGTGCAGATCCCCTCGACCCCTTCCCGCGCCGCGTAGACGTCGTCGGTCGCGATCTCCCGCCGGAGGGCGAGCCGGAGCGCGGCGAGCCGGTCGACCGCCGCGAGGAGCCTCGGGTGGTTCTCGTCGATCAGCTTCTGCGCCACGCCGAGGTAGAGGTCGAGATAGACGCCGTGACGCGCCCGGACGAACTGCCCCGCGATCGGCCAGCCGAGCTCGAGGACCGGCGCGTGCTCGGCGTGGGTCGTGAGGTAGAGGTGTTCGCGATGTGCGGCCCGGGCGCGGGCCGCGGCGTCGTCCTCGGGATCGGCCGAGACGCTCACGCGCGCGGTGCCGCGGTTCAGCGTCTCCCCCGCGACCGTGACGTCGGGGAACGCGTACCGCTCCCGCTCTCGCTGCAGGTCGTACCCCTCGATGACGGTCCGGATGCGGGCGGTCGTGCTCATCGCGGCGTCCTTTCGTGGCGGTCCCGGCGAGCCTCGGCGCCCCTCAGAGGAGGTCGATCTCGCCCTGCGGGACGACCCGCTCGCAGTAGGCGCAGCGGAGGCGCAGGATCGGCTCCCGGTCCGCCACGAGGAACCGGCTCGGGATCCGCTCGTGGTTGGAGATGCAGGATGGGTTGCGGCAGCGGACGACCCCCTCCAGTTCGTTCTCGAGCTCGGGACCGAGCTTCGACACCACCTGGAAGTCGCGGATGATCGAGAGCGTCGCCTCGGGGGAGAGGATCGCGATCTTGTCGATCTCCTCCCGCGTCAGCTCCTTCCCCTCGATCTTGATCAGGTCCTTCCGGCCCATCCGCCGCGAGTCGAGGTTCAACCCGATCGAGACGGTCTGGTCGGCGTCGGAGAGCCCGAGGACCGCCAGCACCCGGAGGCCGGTCCCGTGCCGGAGGTGGTCGATCACCGTCCCGCGCTCGAGCGCCGACACCTTGATGGATCGCTCTTCCGCGAGCAGCCGTTCGGCGGTCATGGCAGGGCCCCCAGCAACAGGGAGAGGAGCGTCTTCCGGACCGTGATCCCGTTCCGCGCCTGCTGGAAATAGGCGGCCCCCTCGTAGTCGTCGAGGTCGGTCGAGATCTCGTTCACCCGAGGGAGCGGGTGCATCACCGTGACCGGGCGCGGGAACACCTCGAGCGCCTCCCGGTCGAGGCGGTACGCGTTCCGGACCCGCTCGTACTCGACCGGGTCGACGAACCGCTCCTTCTGGATGCGCGTCGTGTAGAGGATGTCGACGTCGACGGGCAGGATCGACGGCTTGAACTCCTCGCGGCACCGGACGCCGTCCCGCGCGAGGTCGTCGAGGATGTCGCGCGGCATCCGGAGCTCCTGCGGCGAGACCAGCACGAACTCGCACTCGAACTGGGCGAGGACCTCGATCAGCGAGTGGACCGTCCGGCTGTACTTCAGGTCGCCGAGGAACGCGACGCGGAGCTTCTCGAGCCGGCCGTGCAGCTTCCGGATCGTGAACAGGTCGAGGAGCGTCTGGGTCGGGTGCTGGTTCGAGCCGTCCCCGCCGTTGATGACCGGCAGCCGCGACGCCTCGGCCGCCAGCCGCGCCGCCCCCTCGAACTTGTGACGGATGACGATGATGTCGCAGTAGTTCTCGACCACCCGGATCGTGTCGGCGAGCGACTCCCCCTTCGCCACGGACGAGATGCCCGCGTCCGCGAACCCGATGTTCTGCCCGCCGAGCCGGACCATCGCCGCCTCGAACGAGAGCCTCGTGCGGGTCGACGGCTCGAAGAAGAGGTTAACGACGACGCGACCGCCGAGGAGCGGCTCGGAGGTGTGCTCGAAGCGCTCGGCGAGGTCGAGGACGAAGAGGATCTCCTCGCGGCGGAAGTCGCGCATCGAGACCACGTCGCGGCCGACGAAGGCCTTGGCCAGTTCGGGGTTTGCGACGGTGTCTGCGGTCATGTGGCGGCGGACTCCGACCTCCTCCGGCCGACCTCGTTCCGATCCCGCGCGGCGGACTTGATCCTAACCTAACGTGTCCGGGTGGCTCCGTTCAATGTTCGGAGCGACGCAGACGAAGGAGCTGCGCCCCGTTGATGCCGACGTGCGCCACCGCCGGCGCGAGAACGCCGCCGCTCCAGACCGCGAGCCCTCCGAAGACGAACCCGCCGACGATCGCGAACGCCGTCCACCCGAGCAGCCTCGGTCCGGCGTGGAGGACCCCGAAGACGATCGACGACACGACCAGCCCGGCCCACGGCAGGAGGGCGCCGCGGAACAGGATCTCCTCGCCGATCCCCGACGCGAGCGCCACCGTCGCCGCCCGACCGACGGTGACCGGTCCCAGCATCTGGACGACGTCCCGCCGGAGGAGGTCGGTCCAGGCGAACCGCTCGAGGAGGAGGTCGGAGACGAGGACGACCGCGACCGCGGTCGCCGCTCCGCCGCCCGCGGCCGCGATCCACGAGACGCGCTCGGCCAGGAGCGCCGCGGGGAGCGGGTCTCCCCGCGCCGCCATCCAGAGGAGCCCGAGGCCGGCCACTACGACGTAGAAGGCGACGACGGCCGCGAGGCGCCGGTCCATCCCGCGTCACGCTCCGTCGGCGAGGACGCGGTCGGTCGTCTTGAAGTGGAGCTTCGCGACCGTGCCGAGCAGCGCGCGTCCCCCGACGGCCGCCACCTTCCGGGCGACCCGCTCGACCTCCGCCGACGCCCCCGGGAGGAGGTCGACCCCACACGCGTCGGAGAGCCGCCGGAGCGACCGGACGAACGTCGCCCGGGCGACGACCGACGCCGCGGCGACGGCCGGATTCGACTCCGCCCGCGGCACCAGCAGCACCTCGGTCTCCTTCGGGACCTTCCCGAGCGGCTTCAAGACGTGGTGGTTCGACCCGAACCGGTCGACGACGATCCGCTTCACCCCTTCCCCTCGCGAGAGGAGCCGACGGATCACCTCGGCGTGGGCGCGCCCGAGGATCACGTTCACGTTCTTCGTCTCCCGGTGCGCCTCGCCGTACTCGGGCGGCGCCAGCTCGACGACCTCGGTCGGGATCCGCGACAGGATCTTCCCCTCCTGGACCTCGATCGTGCGGTCGGAGAGGAGCTTCGAGTCCTTGACGCCGGCCGCCTTCAACCACTCGACGTCGTCCGGCCCGACGAGGCAGCCGGCGACGACCAGCGACCCGAAGTAGTCCCCCTTCCCCGCCTCGTCGGTCCCGATCGTCGGGCCGTCGACGCGCGCCTCCCTCCGCTCGGGGGCGGGCTCCGTCGCCGGAAGGACCCCGGCGAGCCGCCTCAGGAGCCCGCCGGTCCCCTGCCCCTGGATCAGGAGCTTCCGCCGCTTCCCATAAAAGGTGGCGCGGACGTCCGAGCCGACCGCCTCCCACTCCGCGTACGGCGCCGAGCCCATCCGGAAGCCGTCCCCCTCGAGGAGGCCGCGAACGGCCTCCGCCACCTCCGTCGACACGATCTGCACGTGCATGCTGGTCACTCAGGCGTCCTCCGCGCTGATCGCGCGCAGGCGAGGATAGGTCCGGACCAGCGCCGGCGGAACCTCCACCGCTCCCCCCTCGAACGCCGCCTTCAGCTCGAGCACGTTCGCCGGCGCCTTCCCGAGGAAGTGGTTGTTCCCGATCACGTACGTCCGCTCGGTCCCTTCGACCAGCTCTCGCACCAGCGGGACGAACCGCTCGAGCTCCTCGGGCGGGTAGAGGTAGTCGTACTTCTCGTCGCGGCCGGCCCCCTTCGCGAACCACCTGTCGGCGTTCCTCCCGTGCAGCCGGAGGTAGCCGACGGGGCCGGTGACGCGGGCGCCGACCTCGATCGACGTGCTCGACGCGGGCTGGTCGACGTTGCAGAACGACACCTCGCGTGCGCGGAGACGCTCGACGATCCGCGGGGCGAGGAGCGACCGATGGCGCAGTTCGACGACCAGCGGGAGGTCGCCGAAAGTGTCGATCACCCGACCGAGGTGCTCGAGGTTCGGGCGCGCGGCGTCGAACCAGAACGGGAACTGCGCGAGGAGCCCGCCGAGCCGCCCCGCCTCGACGAGCGGTGCGATCCCGGCCCGGAAAGCGAGGACGTCCTCTTCCCGCCACGCCGACGGCGGGTCGTGGGTGAACCCGCGGTACAGCTTCGCGGTGAACGAGAACCGGTCGAGGCCGACGACGGTCTCCGCCCAGCGGGTCGCGGCGGCGGGTGTCGGCGGCCGGTAGAACGTGCTGTTGATCTCGATCGCGTCGACGTAGGCGGCGAGGTAACGGAGCGGGTCGAACCCCTCGGCCGGCCGCTTCGGGTAGACCGCCCCCTTCCAGTCGGCGTACGACCAGCCGGCCGTGCCGAACCGCGCGCCCGTGGGCGCGGTCACCACGTCCCGTCGGCGAGCGCCTCGTTCGCGCGCGCCTCCGCCCGCGCCATCTCCTCCTCGAAGCGGCGCAGGTGCTCCTCGACGCGCTCCTCCAGCCCCGCGCGCGGCACCTCGATCGGGTCGCCGGCCACGACCGCGATCCGGGCGAACGGCTTCGGGACCATGAAGCGGTCCCACGACCGGAACCGCCAGGCCCGATCGGCGACCAGCGCCAACGGGAGGATCGGGAAGCCGGTCATCGCCGAGAGGTAGACGACCCCGGGCTGCGCCTTCCGCCGCGGCCCCTTCGGCCCGTCCGGGGTGAGGGAGAGGTCGCACGTGTCGCGCTTCGCCGCCCGCACGAGGTCGCGCAGCCCGGCCGCCCCGCCCCGCGTCGTCGACCCGCGGGCGACGGAGAACCCGAGCCCGAGGAGCGCGCGGACGATCAACTCGCCATCCCCGTGGCGGCTGACGAGGACCTTCGCCCCCTCGTTCCGGTGGACGTACGCGAGCGGAAAGAGCGTCTCGTGCCAGAGCGTGACGATCGTCCGGAGGTCGGTCTCCCCCGCGCTCCGGGCCCGGAACGGGTCGTACCCCAGGCGGCGGATCTTCCAGGTGACGCCGAACGCGCGGATGATCGCGGGACCGACGACGGAGACGAGCGGAGGGAGGACGCGGTCGCGCA
>JAUIEL010000906.1 GCA_030428825.1 bacterium | reverse complement strand
GGCCGGTGTCCTCGAAGGCCCCCGAACCGTCAACGTCTCGCCGAGCGACGCGTTCTGCTGAGCGATCTGGCGCATCGCGTGGACGTGCATCAGCGTCTTGATCGTGCTGGCCGGCTCGAAGACGAAGTCCGACTGGAGAGACGCGAGGACCGGGCCGTTGGCGCGCTTCAGGTAGAGGCCGGTGACGCCGCCCGTCCCGCCCGAGCGGAGGATCTCGCCGACGCGGGTCGTCAGCTCGTTCGAGTTGTTGATCATCACCGCGTAGAAGAGCGGGCCGCCGATCGCGCTGACCCGCTCGACGTCGATCAGGCGCGAGCCGGTCTGCGCCTGGGCCGCGTTCAGCTCCGCCTCCGACTTCGCGAGGTACCACCACCAGTGGAACCCCTCGTCGTTCTTCACCAGGACGACGTCGTACGTCCCGTTCGACCGGCGCTCGAGGTCGAGGATGCGGAGCCCCTTCGACGAGATCTCGTTCGAGATGAACGACGACGTGACGCCGAGCCACCAGTACCACCCCTTCGCGTCGGCGCCGGAGTTGTGGATCAGGACGGCGGAGTACCAGACCGTCGAGCCGACCTGGGTCCGCTCGAGGTCGACGATGCGCGCGTTGTTCGCGGCGGCGGTGTTGGAGACGTCGGAGAGGTTCGAGCTGGTCAGCCACCACCAGCCCTTCGCGTCCGCGCCCGTGTTCGAGACCATCACGGCCGCGTACCGGAGCTGCCCTCCGGAGTCGTACGGCTCGAGGTCGACGATCCGAGCGTTGTTCTGGCCGACCAGGCCGGCGAGCGTCGAGATGTCGACGCTGTGGTACCACCACCACCCCTTCGCGTACGCGCCGGAGTTCTTCACCATCGCCACGGTGAACCGCAGCGGCGAGGCCGACTCGACCTCGAGGTCGACGATGCGGTAGCCCGCGTTGGTCAGGCTCACGACCTGGGACGCGGTCCGGCCGTGGTACCAGACCGCCGCCGTCGGCGTGGCGTTGGAGTCGTCCTCCGCCGCTTCCGCGATCGCCGGCGCGGCGAGCAGGGCGGCGGCGGCCGCGAGACGAGGGAACAAGGGGCGGCGAAGCATGCAGGTCCTCCCGGGACACGTGGGTTTCTCGAACCGGGGCGACGAAGGTCGGCCGGCGGTCGAGGAATCCGGGAGGGGAGCGCCGCGTTACCGGGCGCGGGACGATTCGAGACCCGAACGCGGTCTCAGTCGTCGTGCATCGACAGGTAGTGGCGGATGCGGGACGCGAAGCGGCGCGGGGAGGCGAGCTGGCCGAGGACCCGCTTCGGCCGGAGGTAGAAGCGGCGGTAGGCGCGCTTGATCTCGTGCGCGACCTCGTCGGGCGAGAGCACGGTGTTCACGCCGGTCGGCTTGTGGCCGTCGTACGTCCGGTAGTCCTCGTCCTCCCCCTTCCGGACGTCGTGCCACATCGGCGTCCCGGGGTACGGCGTGACCGACGTGAACTGCGCCGAGTCGGGGTCGAGCCGGACGGCGAGGTCGACCGTCGCGTGCATCTGGTCGCGCGTCTCCTCGGGGAACCCGAGCATGAAGAACGCGCGGGTCCGGATGCCGAGGCGCCGGGCGGCGCGGACGACCGTCTCGGCGTGCTCGGCCGAGCGGATCTTCGAGTTCGAGTACTTCTTCCCGAGGTCCGGGTCGGCGGTCTCGACCCCGAACGAGATCGACACGCAGCCCGCCTGCCGCATCGCCTCGAGGAGCGGCTCGTCGAGACACTTGATGGCGGTCTCGCACTGCCACTCCAGGTCGAGCCCTTCGCGCACGATCCCGTCGCAGAGGTCCTTGATCCGCTGCTTGTTCGCCGAGAAGAGCGGGTCGCGGAAGACGACGTTCCGGATGCCGTAGGTCCGGTTGACCTCGACCAGCTCGGCGAGGACGTTCTCGGCGGAGCG
>JAUIEL010000191.1 GCA_030428825.1 bacterium | reverse complement strand
CTCTCCCCTGCTCTCTCTTGCTCTCGTTGCTTCCCCGGGGTCGCTCTCGGAGAAGCCTCCTCCGCCCGCCCCCCGCCTCGCCCGCTGCGGACTTCCTCACCCGATTCCGGGGTGGGGAGAGGGGGAGTCCGGTGAGGACCCATGGGATGGCGCGGCGCGCGGTCCTGCCGCCGTCGGGGGTCCTCCGCGTCAGCGCCCTCTCCCCTGCTCTCGTTGCTCTCCCTTGCTCTCGTTGCTCCCCTCCGCCCTCTTCCCCAGGATCTCCACCTCCGCCCTCACGTCCCCGACCGGGTGCTCGTCCGGGCCGTCGACGAGGCGGATCCGGTCGAGGCGGAGTTCGTAGGTTCCGGCGGGGACGACCTGGCCGACGGCGAACTGGAACGAGGCGAGGCGGTGGTTCATGCCGCGCGCCTCGAGGGTCGACTGGTTGTACCAGTCGGCGGAGCTGGCGCGGTACTCCTCGCCGTCGACGACCAGGACGACGTCCTTCACGTCGAAGCGGATCCGGTCCTCGAAGCGGTTGTGGAGGCGCAGGTCGAATCCGATCCGGAGGCCTTCCTGGTCGTTCTTCACCTGGAGGACCTCGACCCAGAGTCCGCCGTCCCCGAACGACGTCTTGTGAAGGTTCTTCCCCGCGCCGTAGCGCGCGACGAGCTGGGCGTCGGTCCGTCCGGAGACCTCGTCGGCGTCGAACGTCTCGACCACGGTCCGGTCGACCCCGAACCACTCGTCGAACTTCTGGTCCATCGACGCGCAGGCGCCGAGGCCGAGGAGGGTGGCGCCGGCGAGGAGGAGGAGGGCCTGGTAGAGGCAGCAGTTCCGCATGGCGAGGCTCCGGTCAGACGTCGCCGAACGCGCGCCGGACGAGGTAGTCCTGCTCGGCGACGTGACGCTTGTACGAGCCGGTCGCGGGGCTCGCGGAGGCGGGGCGTCCGGCGAACCGGATCGTCAGATCGAGGTCGGCGGCGCGCTGGAGGACGTGGCTCCACGCGCCCATGTTCTTCGGCTCCTCCTGGGCCCAGACGAGCGTCGGGTCGCCGAGCCGCTCGAGGTCGCGCCGGAGCGCCTCGGCGGGGAACGGGTAGAGCTGTTCGACGCGCGCGATGGCGACGTCTTCTCGCCCGTTCTCCCGGCGGTAGTCCTCGAGCTCGTGGCAGATCTTGCCGCTCGCGAGGAGGAGCCGCTCGACGCGCTTCGGATCGACGGACGCGTCGGCGACGTACTCCTCGAAGCGGCCGGTCGTCAACGCGTCGACCGGGCTGGCGGCGCGGGGGTCGCGGAGGAGCGACTTCGGCGTGAAGACGACCAGCGGCCGCTTCGGGTGCTTCAGGCCGTGCCGGCGCAGGAGGTGGAAGTACTGGGCCGAGGTCGAGCAGTTGGCGACGGTCAGGTTCCCGTCGGAGCAGAGCTGCAGGAACCGCTCGATGCGTCCGGACGAGTGCTCGGGACCCTGGCCGTCGTAGCCGTGCGGGAGGAGCATCACGACGCCGGAGAGCTGGCGCCACTTCGCCTCGGACGACGCGATGAACTGGTCGATCGGGATCTGGGCGCCGTTCACGAAGTCGCCGAACTGCGCCTCCCAGATCGTCAGCGCCTCGGGGCGGGCGACCGAGTAGCCGTACTCGAACGCCAGCGCCGCCTCCTCGGAGAGGAACGAGTCGTGGATCTCGAACGTCTGCGTGCTGCCGGTCAGGTCGGCGAGCGGGACGTAGTCCTTCGCGGTCACCTGGTCCCGGATGACGGCGTGCCGCTGGCTGAACGTGCCGCGTCCGGAGTCCTGGCCGTTGACCCGGATCGGGACGCCGTCCCGCAGGAGGGTGCCGAACGCGAGCGCCTCGGCGGTCCCCCAGTCGAGGTCCTGCTCGCCGCGGACCATCCGCTCGCGGCGGCGGAGCTGGCGGAGGAGGTTCGGGTGGACGACGTGGTCGTCCGGCATCGTGTTCAGGTCGTCGATCACCTCGACGAGCGTCTCCTCGGCGACGCCGGTCTCGTCCGAGGGCTGTCGGACCCAGTCGTGCGGGTGGTCGTCGGTGACGTCGAGGATCTCCTCGAGCGGCAGCTCCTCCGGCTCCTCGGTGGCGCGGCGCGACCGCTCGAGCGCGATGCGGAGCTCCTCGTTGAATCGCTCGCCGACCTCGTCCGCCTCCTCGCGGGAGAGCTGTCCGCGGCGGATCATCAGCTCGATGTAGTTCTCGACGACGGTCGGGTGCGCGGCGATCTTCTTGTAGAGCGTCGGCTGGGTGTACGCGGGCTCGTCCCCCTCGTTGTGCCCCCAGCGCCGGTAGCAGACCATGTCGATCACGACGTCGCGCCGGAACTCGCGCTGATAGTCGACGGCGACGAGGACCGCCTTCATCACCGCCTCGGGGTAGTCGCCGTTGGCGTGGAGGATCGGGGCCTCGATCCCCTTGGCGACGTCGGTGCAGTAGTACGTCGAGCGGAGGTCCTTCGGGCCGGCCGTGAAGCCGATCTGGTTGTTCAGCACGAGGTGGATCGTCCCGCCGCACGAGTTGGCGGGGAGGTTCGACATGTTCAGCGTCTCGGCCACGACCCCCTGGCCGGTGAACGCGGCGTCGCCGTGGATCAGGACGGAGAGGACGCGCTTGCGGTCCGTGTCGGCGAGGACGTCCTGGAAGCCGCGCGACATGCCGCAGACGACCGGGTCGACCGCCTCGAGGTGGCTCGGGTTGGCGCAGAGGACGACCTCGACCTGCTTGCCGCTGGAGGTCGTGTAGACGCCGATCTGGCCGAGGTGGTACTTCACGTCGCCCGACCCCTCGGAGGAGAGCGGCAGCAGCACGCCCTCGAACTCGGAGAAGATCCGGTCGTACGACTTGTTCAGGATGTTCGCGAGGACGTTCAGCCGCCCGCGGTGCGCCATTCCGAGCACGACCTTCTCGACGCCGCCCTCCGCCGCCCGATCGATCAGGGTCGCCAGCGCGGGGATGCAGGTGTCGCCCCCCTCGAGCGAGAACCGCTTGTTGCCGACGTAGCGGGTGTGCAGGAACCGTTCGAGGTTCTGCGCCCGGAACAGGAGCTTCAGGATGCGGAGGCGGTCCTCGTGCGTGAACGCCTCCTCGTCGCGTCGCAGCTCGACCCGGTCGCGGATCCACTGCTTCCGCACCCGATTGGCGATGTGCATGTACTCGATCGTCCAGCGGCGGCAGTACGTGTTCGCCAGGACGGTGAGGATGTCCCGCAGCGACATCGACGACTTGCCGTCGAGCCCGCCGCACAGGAACTCGCGGTCGAGGTCCCAGAGCGTGAAGCCGTAGAACGCCGGGTCGAGCGAGGGGAGCGGGTCCGGCTTGTACTCGAGCGGGTCGAGGTCGGCGATGCGGCAGCCGCGGCTGCGGTACGCCGCGATCATCTGGTTCACCTTCGCCTGCTTCTCCGCCATCCCGTCGGCGCCGGGGGCGGCGAGCGTGTCGACGTGCGGGCGGACCGGCTGCCAGGGGACCCGGATGTCCTTGAAGATCTCGTCCCAGAACCCGTCCGCGCCCTGCAGCAGCTCGTCCATGCGCCGCAACAGCACGCCCGACTCGGCCCCCTGGATGACGCGGTGGTCGTAGGTGCTGGTGACCGTCATCACCGGACCGATGGCGAGGTCGGCGAGGGTGGCGACGGACATCGCCGCCGCCTCGGTCGGGACGCCGATCGCGCCGGTGCCGAGGATCAGGCCCTGCCCTTCCATCAGCCGCGGGACGCTGAGGTGGGTGCCGAGGCCGCCGGGGTTGGTGAGCGTGACCGTCGTCCCGCGGAAGTCGCTCGCGTCGAGCTTCCCGCCGCGCGCGCGCCGGACGACGTCCTCGTACGCGCGCCGGAACTCGCGGAACGTCATCGCCTCGGCGCCCTTGACGTTCGGCACGACGAGCGAGCGACCGCGCGGCGTCTCGACGTCGACCGCCAACCCGAGGTTCACCTGCTTCGGCGTGAGCTTCCAGCCGGCGCCGTCCTCCTCGCGGAAGAACGACTGCATGTTCGGCTGGTCCCGCAGGGCCCGCACGAGTGCGTACGCGATGAAGTGCGTGAAGCTCGCCTTCCCGAGCGCGCGGACCTTCATGTGCCCGTTGACGATCCGGCGGTTCTCCACCATGACCTTCACGGGGATCGTCCGGACCGAGGTGGCGGTCGGGACGCCGAGGCTCGCGTTCATGTTCTCCGCGATCTTCGAGGCGATCCCCTTCAGCCGCTCGCGCTCGTGCGTCTCGTCCTCCTCAGGCGCGGCGGCCGGCGAGGCGGCGGGGGCGGGCGGCGGGGTCTCCGTCGTCTCGGCCCCCGTCAGGCGCTCGAACCACGTCCGCCACTCGGGGTCGACCCCGTCCGGCTCGCGCTGCCAGCGCTCGAAGAGGGTCTCCACGTAGCCGGCGTTGACGCCGAACTCGCGCTGGAAGTCGATGGTGGGGGTCTGGCTCATGGCTCGTGCCGGGGCGTCTTGCGGAAGTCGCCTCACCTTAGCAGTCCGTTGAAGAAGTGCTGTGGGTGCGAGGCGACTTCCTCGCGGCCGAGATCGAGGCGCGCATCCGGAGGCGAATCGCCGATTCATCGAGGAATGCGCAACGCAGAGATCGGCCGCGAGAAGTCGTCGCAGCCCCGCATGACTTCTTCGACGGGCTGTTGGAGAGTCCGCTCCCGGACGCGCCGGGACGGGAGCGAATCTCCGGAGAGGGCGGGAATATCGGCTCGACGGGCCGGTAGCAAAGTGATATCACTTTGGAAGCAAGTCACGGACGGGAGGTCCTGATGTCCCAGGAGCGAGTGGTCACGAAGTTGAGCGGGTTCCTGATGCTCTTGGTCGCCTTCGCCGAGCTGGCGGGCGCCATCTGGCTGATACGGCAGGGGGTGCTCGCGGAGGTGGTCTGGAAGATCCTCCTCGGGATCCTCGGCATCGTCGTGTTCGTCGTCCTGCTGTGTGGGTTCTTCATCGTCAACCCGAACGACTCGAAGGTGCTCGTGCTGTTCGGCAAGTACACGGGGACCGTCAAGGGGAACGGGTTCTTCTGGGTCAATCCGTTCACGCTGAAGCACCGGGTGTCGCTGCGCGCGCAGACCCTGAACGGCGAGAAGCTGAAGGTGAACGACCGGGCCGGCAACCCGATCGAGATCGCGGCGGTCGTGGTCTGGCGCGTCGAGGACACCTACGCCGCGAAGTTCGACGTCGACGACTACCACGAGTACGTCGACACGCAGAGCGAGTCGGCGGTCCGGAAGCTCGCGTCGGCGTACTACTACGACGCGGGCGAGAACGACGACGACGAACTGACCACGCTCCGCGGCGACACCGAGTCGATCAACGAGCACCTCCGCACCGAGCTGGAGGAGCGGTTCGAGCGGGCCGGCATCCACGTCATCGAGGCCCGGATCGCCCACCTCGCCTACGCCCCGGAGATCGCGCAGGCGATGCTGCAGCGCCAGCAGGCGGCGGCGGTGGTGGCGGCGCGCCGACGGATCGTCGAGGGCGCGGTCGGGATGGTCGAGATGGCGCTGGCCGAGCTCGGGACCCGCGACGTGGTCGAGCTCGACGACGAGCGGCGCGCGGCGATGGTCTCGAACCTCCTGACCGTCCTCTGCAGCGAGCGCACGACGCCGGTCGTGAACGCGGGATCGCTCTACACGTGAACCGAACGGGAGACCCGTGGCGAAGCGGAAGGCGTTCCTGATCCGGATCGACCAGAAGCTCCTCGACGAGCTCCGGCGGTGGGCGGACGACGACCTGCGCTCGGTGAACGCGCAGATCGAGTTCCTCCTCCGCCGGGCGGTCGAGGAGCGCCGCGGCGAGAAGGAGGGCGGCGGAGACCGGCGCTGACCGGCGCTGACCGGCGCGCCGCCCGCGTCAGCGCCGCGCGTCGATCCGGTGGAGGTGGCCCGTCGTCCGGCGGAAGAGCGCGCTCCGCGCCCGCCGGTGACGCCGTCG
Organism: bacterium; assembly: GCA_030428825.1. GTDB lineage: Bacteria > Planctomycetota > B15-G4 > B15-G4 > JADJEK01 > JAUIEL01. The sequence continues at coordinate 4,538 of JAUIEL010000191.1, read as the reverse complement.
GCCGCTCACTCGAGCACGAGCTCGACCTCCTCCCGCCGCGACGTCTCGACGGTCGCCTCGGCCACGCCGGCGTCGGTCACGCAGACGAGGGTCAGCTCGGCGATGTTCGTCGGGCCGACCGTGAAGCGTCCGGCGGCGTCGGCGTGGACGAGGAGCGGAGGGAGGCCGCCGATCGGACCGGTCGCCTCGATCACGACGCCGGCCGCCGGGGCCCCGCCCGGGCCGACGACCCGGCCGGCGACGAGGACGGGCGGCCGGAGCGCGTCGAAGGGCGTCGTGACGCGTCGGGTCTCCGCGAGCACCGCGACGGGGAGGGTCTCCTGGCGGAGGACCGGGCTCCAGAGCGCGACGGCGCGCGCGGCGACGTCGGTCTCGAGGATCGAGATCTCGACGCCGGCGCCGGTCTCGCGGAAGACGTCCGCGGCGGCCCTTCGCCACTCGCCCCCGGGGTCGCGAAGCTCCAGCGCGAACGCGATTGGGACGTCGTGGCCGGCGGGCGGGACGAGTCCGGTCGCCGCGAGCCAGCGCGTCCGCTCGAGGCGCCAGACGACCTCGGTCCCGCCGCCGAGGGCGTCGATCCTGCTCCTCCGCCGCTCGACGCGATCGGGGTTCTCGGCCTCGAGGTCGGTGATCCGGAAGCGGAGCTCGCGAGCGGGTGCGAGCGGGCCGATCCGGAACCGGCCGTCCGCGTCCGTCCGGGCGTCGAGGCGGGAGCGCCGCTCCGCCACCCGGGCGCCGACGATCGGCGTCTCCGTGTCGCTCCAGAGGAGCCGCCCGCTCCACGTCACGCCCGTGGCGTCGGCCGGCGAGAGCGTCGCCGCGACGTCGATCGTCACCTCGCGGATCTCCCTCGGGACCAGCGGGACCTCGACCGCGTCGGTCCGCACGCCCGTCGGCGCGATCGCGGTCAGGCGGACGGCGGCGTCGTTCGGGAGCGGCGCGAGGAGGAGCGGGGCGCCGGGGGCGAGGGGGAGGCGGCGGTCGCCGAAGAGCGCCTCCGCGAGCGCGGGGTCGAGGGCACGGAGCGCGCGCGCCGCGACGTCGGCGGACGGGTCGTCCCCGCGGACCCGGGTGACGTCGAGCGCGAAGGGGTTCGCCCCTTCGACGCCGACCAGTCGGATCCGGAGGCCGGTCGGCGGCGGGACGTCGAGCGTCCCGAGGTCGAGCGCCGCTCCCGGGGCGAGCGGCGTGACGGGCGTGTGCCGGACGTGGACGAACCCGCCGCCGGCCGCCGCGATCGCCTCGTACGTCGGCGATCGCGCGACGAACGTCGGCCCCGCCCGCCCGTCGGCCGCGACCGGGACGGAGACCGGATCGACGAACGTGTACGGGTCGTCCGCCTCCTCGTCCCCCGCCTCGACGACGCCGGGCGCGAGCCGGAGCCGGGGCGCGCCGGATTCGCCGTCGGGCGGGCGAACGCGTCCGACCGCGAAGACGCCGTCGGGGAGCGCGACGTCGACCCGCGCCTCGAGCGGAGACGAGAGGGCGACCTCGACGGCGGACGGGCGGATCGCTCGTGACGCGTCGCCGTCGACGAGGAAGCGCCAGGCGTCGGGGCCCGCCGTCGACGCGGCCGTCACGATCTCCGCCGTCGCGCGGACGTCGACCGCGCCGTCGTCGCAGGCGAATCGCGCTCCCGTCGGCGCGAGGACGAGGAGGCCGGACGGCGCCGCCCCCGGGGACGGGAAGCGGACCCGGCCGCGGAGTCGGGCCGGGTCCGCGGCGGGCTCGCGCGCGGGAGGCGACGGCGCGGGCGCGACGGTCGCGTCGGCGCCGCGGCGATCGGACGTCGCCGCTCTCGCCGCGCCGCCGTCCGGTCGATCCGGAGCGACCGCGCGCCACGCGGCGGTCGCGAGGAGGGCGGCCGCCCCGAGGACGACCGCGCGTCGAGCCGCCGGGCCCACCGCCGGACTCAGTCGTCGTCGCCGCTGCTGTAGAGCTTCAGCCAGATCGGCGCGTGATCGCTCAGCCCGCTCCGGAACGAGCACGTGTCCGCGACGTAGTCGCGTCCGCTGCTGCTGTACTCGCCGACGTACGAGCTCTGGAACCAGAAGTGGTCGTACTGGCTCGCGTACGCGCAGCTCGAGTTGAGGGTCGTCGCGAGGTCGACCTTCACCGAGACGGCCGGCGAGAGCGCCTCGAGGTCGTCCCACCAGTCGGACGTCGCCCAGCGGTTGTGGTCGCCGAGGAGGATGACGTCCTGGTCGCTCGACGAGTCGTCCTGGACCTCGTCGAAGACGTCCGCGATGTCCTCGATCTCGGCCCGGCGCTCGGCGGTCGAACCGAAGATCGTGTGCCAGTTGATCAGCGTGACGTCGGCGTTCGTGCTCTTCACGCGGAGGCGGACGATCTGCGGCTCGCGCTCGAACCGGTCGCCCACGTCGTCGTACACCTCGCTGCCGAGGAACGTGACCCGGTCGGTCCGGTAGAGGACCGAGTAGCGCTCCTTGTAGCTCGACCGGCCGATGGCGGCGGTCGTGGTGGCGGACCAGTCCTTGCCGCTGATGCTCTCGAGGGCGGCGACGAGGCTGGTGATCGAGCTGCTGTACATCACCTCCTGCAGGGCGACCACGTCGCACCCGTTGGAGGAGCTGGACGAGCTCCCGAAGTCGGTCCAGATCTGGCTCGCGTACCCGGACCAGTCGGTCTCGCCGGACCAGCCCATGTGACGGGCGTTCCAGCACTGGACGCGGAGGTACGTCCCCGCGTCCGCGGTGGCGCCGAGGGTCGACGCCACCGCCAGGGCGAGGCCGAGGGTCAGCTTCCTCTTCGTGTTCGACATCGTTCTCTCTCTCCCGAGTCGCTTCTCTTCTCTGAGCAGGAGCGCGGGAGGCTACGGACGACGTCGCGAGGTTCGTCAGGGACGGAGTGAAGGTCGAGTCAAACGTGCGCGCCGAGGCGGCCAGGGATTGGACGGGGCCGTCGCGCGAACGTCGTCGAGAGGCCGGGGCGGGGCGGCGGGAGGGCGTCCCGCTCGACGGTCAGGTCTCGACGCCGGGGTACGGGAAGCCCGACGGCGGCGGCAGGTCGGGTCGGACGTGGCGCCGGAGCGCGGCGTCGCAGACGGCGTACCCCCAGTTGATCAGCGCCTCCTGCCGGCGCTCGCCCATCGCCTTCAGGCGCGTCTTGGTCGCCGCGAGCTCGAGCGACCGTGCGTGCGGGACGGGGAGCGCGTCGGGGAGTCCGTAGTCGGCGATGTCCGTGCGGATCCCCCAGTACGTCCCCTCCCGATCCCCGCGACGGTAGGCGGCGACGAGCTGACGCTTGCGGAGCCCGCGGACCTGGTTGTCGATCACGTCGAGGACGCGGATCGCGTGCTGCGCCCAGTCCTCCTTCGGCTCGCCCTGCGGCTCCATCTGGCCGCCGGCGTCGGAGACGAGGATCGTGCGGCACCGCTTCCAGACCGTCTCGAGGCCGAGGTTGTCGTAGACGCCGCCGTCGGAGAGGACGACCTCCTCCGTGAACGGCGGGCGCTGGAGGTCCGTCCCCGAGCCGGGCTCGAAGTCGTCGGGGTCGACCTCGACCTTGGCGGGCGAGAGGACCGGCGGGAACGCCGACGACGCCGCGACCGCGAGCGCCAGCTCGACCTTCGGGTTCCGGACCAGGCCGACCCGCCAGTCGCCCATGTACGGCTTCGAGAAGCGCCACAGCGCGCCGGTCTGCACGTTCGTCGCGTTGAAGACGAAGCGCGGCTCGTCCGGGAGGTCCTGCAGCGTGCGGTCGCCGTACAGGTGCTCGCGATAGGCGTCGGTGATGCGGTCGCTGACCGTGCCCGGGAGGAGGATGCCGGCGAGGATCGAGCCGCGGTCGAACGTCTCGCGGGCGACCTTCCGGATCGGGTCGACGAGGTGTTCGACGAACGCCGCGCGATCGGTCGTCGCGGAGATCGCCGGCCAGTTCATCGCCAGGACGCCGTTCGTGATCGAACCGCCGGAGACGCTCGAGATCCGTCCGACCGTGGCGAGGATCCCGGTCTCGTGCAGCCGCCAGAGCGCGCCGACGTGGAAGATCATCGCGCGGTAGCCGCCTCCGGAGAGGCAGAGGCCGATGCGGTCGTCGAGGCCTCCGTCGCCGCGCTCGCCGGCGTCGTCGCCGGCGACCGGGGCGCTCGGATCCTCTCGCTCGATCGGATCGCTCGGGTTCGAGTCGGGCATCGTCTTCCTCCTCCGTCGGGCGCCTCCATTCTAGAGGGGGAAGAGCACCCCCGGGGGAACGGAGATTCACCTCCCCCCGGCGACGATCACTCGATCTCGGGCGCCGTCCCCGGGCCGCCGGTCTGGAACTGGTTGCCGACGAACGTCACGCCGGCGGCGTCGGCGGCGAGGTCGATGCGGTTCTTCTGGCAGACGTTGTCGCGGACCGTCGTGCCGTCGGCGTTCACCTCGATCCCCTCGCCGCCGCACTTCACGACGAGGTTGTCGGCGACGAGGTGCGGCGGCTCCCCCGCGGTCACGAGCTGGACGTGGATGCCGTCGACGAGGGAACGCTCGACGACGTTCTGTCGGATCACGTGGGCCGAACCCTGGATCCGGAAGCCG